>JAZSHD010000081.1:0-3761 GCA_045533055.1 Victivallaceae bacterium
CTGTTCCCAATAAGGGTCGGTACTTGAGGAGGGGGAAAAGACCTTTTGCTGGATCGGTCCTTTTCCCCTGACTCAACTTGTCCCGCCATAGCCTTGGCGACGGCGGAACTCCACCCCTTTTTTCCAAACCTTTTACCGGCATTTATCTTTTTGCTGTGCAAAAAGATAAATGCCATTCAAATTTTGAAAAATATCTCAATGCACAGGTATATATGTCATTTTTTACTGACCTACCCATATTGGGAACAGAGCTTTTTATTAAATTACTCTTCCAACGCCCGCACCTTGACCCCGGCTTCTGCCAAAAGCCGCATGGAAGTGGAGTCGATGCTGTAACGCTGTTTGTAAACAACTTCTTTTATCCCGGCATTGATGATCATTTTTGAGCAAAGCAAGCAGGGGCTGTAAGTGGTGTAAATAGTAGCTCCTGCCACCGCAATACCGTGGTAGGCAGCCTGCACGATGCTGTTTTCTTCGGCATGGCAGCACAAACACTCCGTAAGTCCTTCGCCGGAAGGCACATTGCTGTTGCAGCGGGGACAGCCGCCTTCGTTGCAGTTTTTGATTCCCCGGGGCGTACCGTTGTATCCGGTGGAAATAATGCGTTTATCCCGCACCAGCACCGCTGCCACATGACGGCGGCTGCAGTTGCTGCGGCTGGCGGCAACTTCGGCTATACTCATAAAATAGTGATCCCAATCCGGGCGTTCTGCATTTACTGCCGGAATGTCGGCAGATTTCTCACTTCCGCAATTACTGCACATACTCTACTCTCCATGTATAACTTTGTTTTCTATGGTCAATAAGCTCAATAACATCGCCGTCAGCCAAAGCACCCACCCCTTGCGGGGTACCGCTGAAAATCAAATCACCTTCCTTCAAAACCCAGTATTTGGAAAGCTCCACGATCAAACGCCTGACCGGGTAGATCATATCTTTGCTGTTGCCCTGCTGCCGGACTTCGCCATTGATAACTCCGGAAAATGTCAACTCTTCAAGTTTATCCACCGCCGGATCAAATTTATGCAGCGTACCCAGCGGGGCGGAATTTTCAAACGCTTTGCTGCACTCCCAGGGCAACGCCTTGGCACGCAGATTTTTCTGCAATGTCCGCAAAGTTAAATCGCACCCGATACCGATCGCTCCGATAAAACTCTCCGCTTCAGCCTCGCAAACAGCCTTGCCGCTTTTACCGATCATAAAGACCAATTCCGTTTCGTAATCAAACTGATCCTTATACCCCGCAGGCGGCGTCAAAGCCGTTCCCGGTGCCGTCAACGCCTCCGCCGGTTTCATAAACACCACCGGCGGGATCTCCTCAAAGCCATGCAGTTCCCGCACATGTTCAGCGTAATTGCACCCAATGCAAAACACTCTGCCGGCAACAGTTTTTACCCCGTCAACATCAATAAACATCGCAATTTCCCTGTTCAAGATTTGTTTTTACTCTTTTACACATTATCTTATAATGTAACATAAAATGGAGTTATTGCAAGTGTTTAACCTTATTGAATTATCAGAGAATTTCATAAAATCCTCTCTCCAAAGCGATATTTCCGACGGTCATGACTTTGATCACACCTGCCGGGTCGTCAAACACGCCCTTGCCCTCGCTCAAGAGCTGCCCCAAGCCGATCGGCAGATCGTTCACCTTGCAGCTCTTTTGCACGATGTGGCCCGCCCGCAGGAGTTTCAATCCCAGGGCAAAATCGACCACGCCGCCGCCGGTGCCGTCATTGCCCGCAATTTCCTTTTGCAGCATGCCACGCCCCAAATCGCAGAGCAGGTCGCCCAAGCCATCAGCCAGCACCGTTACCGCTCCGGCAACGCCCCGACCTCCCTCGAAGCAAAAATCCTCTACGATGCCGACAAACTCGACAGCCTCGGTGCTGTGGGTATTGCCCGCTCGTTCATGTTCGCCGCCAAAGCCGGTGCCAAGCTTCACAACTCCGCAGAAGCTGCTCTCGCCGGAAAACCATACTCTTCCGAAGATACCGCCTATCGGGAATACCTTGTCAAACTCTCCAAACTCCCCGGCAGGATGCTCACCGTCCCCGGAAAAGCCCGGGCTCAAGCCCTCGAAAACTTCATGAAAACCTTTTTTGATCAGTTAAATGCAGAAATTTTTAACTGAATGTTTGCAAATTTCTATTTTTGCTGTATTGTATAGCAACACTATTAAGGTGCCAGCTTAGCTCAGTTGGTAGAGCAGTTGACTTGTAATCACCAGGTCGTCGGTTCAAATCCGACAGCTGGCTCCATTTTTTTTTGCCGGGATTGCGGTGGATTTCGAGCCTTGCTGGCGTCGTTCTCTCGGTCGAGTACAGTCGTACACTCCCTCGTTCGCTCCTTGCAAAACTCGAAATCCCCACGCACTCCCTGGCAAAAAACTGTTGGCAGGCGGAGGGAAGCTCGCGGCTTGCTTCGCTCGCCGCTCGCTGTTTTGCTGTGTGGTAGACACCCGGCTGGTGCCGGGACGCCTTGCTTCGCTCGGCGGGCGCGGTGATTCGCTTCGCTTCCCCGCTTAAGCTCGCGGCTCGCTTCGCTTGCAGCTTGCTTCGCCGTATCTTCCGGATATATTATGGGCTGTTCTATATAAAAATACACATTTTACCTGTCTGAAATGTGATTTTTTCCACATTTTCCATAGAGAAACAGTTGAAAAGTCCTTCTTTAACCTTTCTTTTCTGTATTTTGGGGTTGACTTTTTTCAGCCTTTGGGTTGTACGCTTTTTTTCAGTATCTTTAAAAAGTTTTTCAGCGTTCTGGAGTGGTCGTTTTCGTCCCATGCGGCTATGATTATTCGCTTTATCTGCATATCGGCGTGGCGGTAGACTATATTTTCCCGCTCGTCTTCCACTGCCGGTTTCACTACCAAACCTATCCCCAAATTGGCCGACACCATCTGCCGGGTTGCCCGCAAGCCCAATGCCTCCACTTCCACAGTGGGATAGGTTCCGCAATGTCTGTAGAAAAATTCTTCAAACTGTTTCCGCAGCCACGGCACAAACTTTGCCGAGGGCAGAATGAAGTTGGCGTTTTTCAAATCGGTTATTTTCAGCTCCACCTTTTGTGCCAGCGGGTGCTGGGCGGGGATGGCAAAGCAGATCGGCAGTTCCAGCAGCTTAAAATGCTGAAAACTCTGATCCAGATCCACCAGATTGTTCACTGCCAGAAAACCTATATCCGCTTCCCCGCTCTGAACCTGACTATACACATGCGGTGCCCCCTGACAATCCCGCACTTGTAAGTTTACCGCCGGATATTTTTCACGCATTTTCTTCAATATATCCCCCAGCTGCAAATAGTCGTATACCATATTGGCTACCGATATGGAGAGCATACCGTGTTCGCCCCGTGCCGCCCGTCGGGCGTGTTCTTCGGCTCTGGACAAAAGTTCCGGCAGACTTTTTATCTCTTCATAATACGCCTTGCCCGCTGCGGTCAAGCGGATGTTCCACTTGTCTGACCGGTCAAAGAGCCGGCACTCCAGCGAACTTTCCAGTTTGTTTATCTCTTTACTCAACGCCGCCTGGGTTATACCCAGCAGTAACGCTGTCTTGCTGAAATGCAGCTCTTGGGCCAGTTTCAAAAAAATTTCGATTTTCCGGATCGTAGCCATATTATTGATAACCTTTCGTCTATTAAGATAATACTATAAATATATTGTAATTTATATAAAATGCAATTATTTTGCTGTTATAATTTATTTAAAAGCTCTGTTCCCAATGCGGGTAGGTAGTAAAAAATGACATATATAC
>JAZSHD010000252.1:0-36070 GCA_045533055.1 Victivallaceae bacterium
CACTCTTTTCCAAACCTTTTATTGGTATTTATCTATTTGTTGCACAAATAGATAAATACCCTTTAAGTTTTGAAAAAAATTGCTTCAACATCTGTTCTGTTTATCAACCGACATCAGGAACAGAAACAAAGTTAAAATCAAACATGCTGGTAATATAACACAACTCAATGGTTCCGGCAAGTTTAAATAAAAGAAAGCCCGAAGTTTTTTGCACAAAACCGCCTCACACAAAAAAGTCCGACCGGTCGGACTGGTCGGACTGGTCGGACTTTAATCTGGATTTTTATTTATCAGAGCGGGTTGCGGCGGCGTTCCAGCTCTGTAAGATATATCTTACGCAGACGGATGTTCTGGGGAGTTACTTCCACAAGTTCATCGTCTTCAATATATTCCAACGCCTGTTCCAAACTCATTTTTCTGGCGGGAGCGATCTTGAGGTTTTTGTCGCTGCCGGATGCCCGGAGGTTGGTGAGCTGTTTGGCTTTCTGCACATTGACTACCAGATCGTTTTCTTTGCAGTGTTCGCCCACGATCATACCTTCGTAGGTATCCACGCCCGGGTCGATGAAGAAAAATCCCCGCAGCTGCAATGCGTCGATGGCAAAGGCCTGGGATTTACCGGTACCCATGCTGACCATAACGCCCATGGCACGGCCGGGGAGTTCGCCCTTGTGGGGCACATATTTCAAAAAGCGGCTGGCAACGATAGCTTCGCCGCCTGACATGGTAAGTGCCTTGCTCCGGAAACCGATCAAGCCGCGGGTAGGTATCTCAAATTCCAGCTTCTGCCGGTTGCCCCGGTTTTCCATGTGGAAGAGTTCGCCTTTACGCAAGCCGGTAAGTTCAATAATTTTACCGGCGGCATCGTTGGGTACATCCACAGTAAGTTCTTCCACTGGTTCGCACTGCACGCCGTCGATCTCTTTGATGATGACCCGGGGTTTGCCTACTGCCAGCTCGTAGCCTTCCCGCCGCATGGTTTCGATCAACACTGCCAGATGCAGCACACCGCGGCCGGAAACGATAAAGCCGTCGCCGGATTCTTCCACCCGCAAAGCAACATCCCGCTCGCACTCCCGGAACAAGCGTTCCCGCAAATGGCGGCTTGATACATATTTGCCTTCTTTGCCGAAGAAGGGCGAATCGTTGATTTTAAACAACATGGAAATAGTCGGCTCGTCAATGGCAATAGGGGGCATGGCTTCGGGGTGTTCAACATCGCAGAGGGTATCGGATATATCGATATCTTCAACGCCCACCACGGCACACAAATCACCACATTCGACTTCTTCAACTTCTTTACGGCCGATGCCGTCAAAAACCAGAAGCTGTTTGAGCATGATATTTTTGCTGGAGCCATCCCGCTTGATGACCGTCAGCGGTTCGTTGAGTTTAAGCGTGCCGCGGTAGACCCGCCCGATACCGATACGCCCCACAAACTCCGAATAATCCAGTGTAGCCACTTGCAGCTGGGTGGCACCTTCCCGGACGGGAGCCGGCGGAATGATGTCAACAATAGCATCCATCAGCGGCAGGATATTTTCCCGGGGATCATTAAGATCGCTCACTGCCCAGCCGTCACGGCCGCTGGCGTACAAAACCGGGAAATCCAGCTGTTCATCGTCGGCACCCAGTTCGCAAAAGAGGTCAAAAACTTCGTTGCAGACTGCCGCAGGGCGGGCATCGGGTTTGTCGATCTTATTGATTACCACCACCGGGCGGAGCTTAAGCGACAGAGCTTTATCCAGCACAAAACGGGTCTGGGGCATGGGGCCTTCGGCGGCGTCCACCAAAAGCAGTACGCCGTCGGCAAGTTTCAAAACCCGTTCCACCTGACCGCCGAAGTCGCTGTGTCCGGGAGTGTCGATGATATTGACCTTTACATCCCGGTACTGCACGGCGATATTTTTGGAGAGGATCGTGATTCCACGCTCCCGTTCCAAATCGTTGTTATCCAGAAAACAGTTGCTTACTTCCTGATTGGCACGGAATACCTGGGATTGCTTGAGAATTTGATCGACCAGAGTGGTCTTACCATGGTCTACATGGGCAATGATTGCTACATTACGGATTGACTGCATAATTTTCTACCATTATTTACAAAATTTTCCTATTCTAACCTATTAATTTACCACATAAACGGTAATTTTTCAAATAAGAGTTTGAATAAATTGCAAAATGAGCTATCTTAATTAAAAAGAATATTTTGTTTTAAGCTCAACACAGCATATTTTTAAGGATCGATGATATGGCTCGATACGATGATTTCAAACAGGCGGCACAACTGATAATCGGTGCCTCCGGCGATGATCCCCAGCGGGAAGGTTTGCTTGCCACTCCCGACCGGGTGGCAAGAAGTTACGAATATTTACTCCGGGGCTACAACCAGAATCTGGAAGATGTGGTGCACGGAGCGATCTTTCAGGCAGAGTCCGACGATATGGTGATCGTGCGTGATATTGAATTTTACAGTTTGTGCGAACACCACATGCTGCCCTTCTTCGGGGTTTGCCATGTGGGCTACATACCCACCGACCGCATATTGGGCGTCAGCAAGATAGCCAGGATCGTGGATATGTTTGCCCGCCGGCTGCAGATACAGGAACGGCTGGTCAAAGAGATCTCCCACGCAATTATGGATACCATCGGTGCCGAAGGCGTGGGGGTGGTTATGGAAGCCCAGCACCTGTGTATGCGTATGCGGGGCGTGGAAAAACAGAATTCGGTAATGACATCCAGCTCCATGCTGGGCAGTTTCCGCAGCGACTCCCGCTCCCGTGCAGAGTTTTTGCGGTTGATAAAAGGCAACTGAAAAGAGCTGAAAAAGCTGTTTTTTAACAAAATTCAAACTTTTTTGCAGAAAAATGAATAAAAAGACTTGCATTTTTCTGTCTATACTGTAAAATCATAGAGTATGCAAAAGTTGGGATACGGGACAGCGAAAGGATTTTTTTATGAAGTATTATACAGAGGATCATGTTTGGGTTGAAATTCGCGGCGACGAAGCAACTGTTGGCATATCCCAGTATGTCATTGATGAACTCGGCGAGGTGCAAGGCATGGAACTGCCGCCGGAAGATGAAGATATTATCGTGGGCGATGATATCGGGTTGCTGGAATTTGCCAACGACGATGTAACCATTTATACCCCCCTCTCCGGCACCATAGTATCGGTCAATGATGATTTGGAAAATACTCCGGAACTTATCGACGAATCGCCGGAAGATAAAGGCTGGCTCTGCAAAATAGCCAATATCGACGAATCAGAACTTGCGGATATGATGAACGAAACCAGTTACCGCAAATACTTGCGTTCGCTCAAACGCTGAATCGGGAGCTGCAATATGGATTTTTATGAAGTATTGAAAAACCGCCGCAGCATCCGGGGTTATGACTCTACCCGGCAAATTCCGGATGATTCATTGGCACGCATTATGCAAGCTGTGCAGTGTGCCCCTTCGGCATGCAACCGCCAGCCCTGGCGGTTTGAAATAGTCTTCAACAAAGATCTGCGGGAAAAGATCGGCGAGTGTTACCCGAAAAACTGGCTGCTGGAAGCTCCGGCGGTCGTGGTTGCTATGGCGGATTACTCCACTTGCTGGAACCGGCTGGAAGGCACGCCCGCTGCTGAAATAGATTTGGGTATAGCCATGGAACATTTGGTGCTGGCTGCCGCCGCTGAAGGTTTGGGCACTTGCTGGATATGTGCTTTTGAAAAAGCAAAAATGAACGAAGTTATGCAAGTAAGCCAACCGTGGAGCGTGGAAGCCATCACCCCGCTGGGCTATGCCAACAGCGAACCCCGAACCTTGAACTACAAAAGTATTGACCAGATCTTCAAGGTGGTAAAATGAAACTGGAAGCCTTCGGCAACGGCTGGAAATTTTCTGCGGGCAACGAACCCAACAGTTGGAATCTTCTGGATACCCGGCAGGGCGAAGAACTTTTGACGCTCAAACAGGCAAAACTCAACAATGTATCCGAAGCTGATGCGTTGCAGGAAAAGTGCCGCTTTCACGGCAAGTTGGATAACTTGGAAGTGGAAGTTGAGAGCCGGAGCGTTTACCCCTTCGGCGGCGAATCCGTTATTGACCGCACCCATAATCTGCGGGGCAATCTTCTGGAAGTAAAAGTAGACATCAAACCCGGCAGAGGCGAAGTTGTACGCGATCTTGAGCTGGAAGATGTGGTCTTTCCCGGCGAATTTACTAAAGTTGAAATCCTTGCTCCCCTGCCCGAACCCGGAGCAGATTGGCAGTTTACCGCATTGCCGGTAACTGACGGCACTATCTGGCAAAACTCTCAACCTTTTGCAGTTCTGCTGTTGACCCGAACTGACGGGATCAAGCTGGAGCTGGGTTGCGGCGGCGACTGGTGGCGTACCTGCGGAGCGGGCAATACCGCCTGGAGCATTGAAAAAACCTCCGGAGCCGTAACCGTAAAGCGGAAAGTCATCGCCATTGATAACGATGTGGAATTGGAACGCCGTCCGTGGCGGTTCAACTACTATATAGCCTGGAACCGGGGCAGTTCGGCTGTCCTGCAGCCGGGTAAAGATGATATTGTTCTGAAATTCGATCCCCGGGCAGCAGGCAGCTGTTTTGCCGCTCCTGCCGTGCGGAAGTATTTAAGAAAACTCATCCGGCAGCAGCTGGAAAAATCCAGCAATGTCATACTTGAAATGGCCGATGTAAAAAGCTGTGCCGATGCTTCCCACTTGGAACGCCCCGGCAAGAAAGCTCTTCTGCACTGGGATCTGTGCGAACTCTTTGCCCTTTACAGCTGGGGCAACCGGGCGTTGGGCGAAGATCGCAATTTGACCATTGAATTGCCGGAAACGAGCGTCTTCCGGACTCTGCCTTCGGGCAAATATCTGGCAAATATCCCCTCCGAAGCCATGGTGCGGGAAAGCTGAAGGCAAACTTTATGGCAGAGTGCGACAGTAAAATACTTTTATCGGCTGCTGAAGCGTTGCGGATACTGTTCGGCGATACCCCCGGCAGAATACAATCAACTTGTGCAGGATTCCGGCTGCCGCTGGCGGATATGCTTTACCGGGCACTCTATTTTTCCGCAAAGCCATCTGATCCGGTTGATCTTGCGGAAGCTCTCAACGAAATCGTGCGGCTTTCGCCCCGCCGTGGAGTGCTGGAAGTTTTGGAAGATGATTTTTTTGAAATGCTCATAGCCTCCAAACTTGATATAACCAATTACCTGAAACCCCACTCGCTGGACTTTGAACAAATCGAGTTTTACCGGCAGAATTTTCTGGATCTGGAGCAAGGTGTAGTCGAACTGCGGAAAAACCTTGACCACAAAAGAATAAATCCGGCAGTCAAAGCATGTCTTGCCGGCAAAAGTATTCTTTCGGAGAATGCGGAAAAGATCGTGGAAGTTGCTCTGCTGCGGGATCCCTTTGCTCAAAGCCGGACTTTCCGGCTGGTAAAAAACAGTTTTACAGCCTGCACGGTAAAAAATATTCCGGTGGATAAATTCTATGGTTTTCAGGCAGTGCGGGAACGCTTTTTTGAACACTTGAGCGATTTTGCTGCCAATAAAGGCAATGTGCCGCTTCTGGTATCCAGTCTGCCGGGGCTGGGCAAAACCCAATTCAGCATAAATTACACGCTGAACTTCCCGGAATTGACCTTGATTTTTGCCGAACCGGAAACCCTTTCCGGCGAATTGGAAGAGCTCATCAAGCTCCTCGCCTTACGCAAACGGCGGAAATTTGTGGTATTTTTTGACGATATAGAGCCGGAGAAAGTAGATTGGTACAGCTTCCGCACCAATGTTGGCGGCAGTGCCGTTCTGCCGGAAAATATACTCTTTATTCTGGCAAGCAACTACCACTTCCCCATCAACATCCTTTCCCGGGGGCGGGAGATCACTTTCCCGGTCTTTGATGAGATCCGCTGTCTGGAAATGGTGGAGGATTTTCTGCTGGATTTCGGCATGAAAAATATCAACGAAAACCTCGCTTCGGTCATCGCCGCCGGTTACATCGAAGATTTCGGCCAAAAGAAATTTACCGAATTAAGCCCCCGCACGCTCATACGCTATCTGGAAAAATTCCGCAACGATGCCCAGCTCCGGAGGAAAATGCTGGATATGTCCCGGCAGGAAATGATCGTGCGGCCCGACGCCCAGCTCTTCTACGAATTCAACATAAAACTCCTGCGAACCCTCTACGGCGAAAGCTTCATAGACGCCCTGCGTGAAGAAAAACTGCGGGAGCTGGGTGCGTAAAGAAACTATGGACTTGAGGAGTGGAAAAAGACCTTTTAAGGAAAGGTCCTTTTTCCCCTCCTCAAACTCCACCCCTTTTTTCCAAACCTTTTATTGGCATTTATCTTTTTGCACAGCAAAAAGATAAATGCCCTTTAAGTTTTGAAAAATATGATTCAATATCTTTTCGGTTTATCAACTGATATTGTAAAAAGAGCTGACACACAAAAAAATCACTCTGTCAAGAATATGCAGAGTGATTACCCATGTTGAGCTTCCAACAGCTTATTGTAATGTTTGCCGGTTCCGTTATTTTCCGTTATTTACCGTTGTTTTCCGTTACCAGATCTATTACATTCACCCATTCCACTTCCGGGTCTTCGTTCAATTTCTTGAGCTTATCTTCGTAGGCTTGCCACAGGGCCGGATCATCCATCATTTCGTAGCTGTGCCCCCAGAAATAGAATACCCCGCAGGGTTTGGCTTTTTCAAAGATCTCCCAGAAATTTTCGTTCATGAAGTGGCAGTTGCTGTGCAGTGTCAAAGGTTCACCGCAAGGCAATACCTGTTCAACATATTTAGTGGTTCTGCCGTAAGCAAAACCGGCTGCTTTCATCATTTCCACAGTGGCATCGTTGTATTTGCCGCAGGGCCAGGCAAAGCCCCGGCACTCCCGCTGGAAAAGGTCTTCAATAACATTCCTTGCCGCCACTGCATCGGCTACAAAGACTTTATCGTCCACCACCCCGGCTGAAAAATGGCTCATACCGTGAGAAGCTACTTCAAAACCTTCATACACGCTGACCACTTCGTTCCACGCCAATTTCCCGGGATAATATCCGGTATCCCGGAACTGCCAGCCATCGGTAATGCGGCTGGCGGCATTGTGTTTGCCGGGGTTCAGATTGAATGTGGCTTTGGCATTGTATTTGCGGCACAATTCAGCTACTTTTATATCGTTAAGGACGCCATCGTCCCAGCATTGAGCAACTTTTATCATTTTTTCACCTCATTTTTGCGGCGGAAAATCGTATACTTTTTCCAACAATTCTGCCACCTTATCCGCCGCCGCGACTTCGTTGGCTCCTTCCACAGTCAGCACCGCAGTTTCGCCGCATGCCAGACAAAGGCTCAACAACCCCATAATGCTGTTGAGTTCGCAGCTTTCGCCACGATTGTTGGTCAAATTGAAAGTGTGATCGGGAAAATCAGCATTGATTGCATTAAGAATAACACTTGACGGCCGACAGTGGATACCAGCCGTATTGCGGATCGTTACATTGCGAGTCTGCATAAATCTCCATCTCCCTGTAAAATTTTCAACGGCTGTCAGCCGTGTAAGCATGTATTATCTTCTCCAAAAGAGCGTGGCGAACCACATCTTTGGTGGAAAATTCGATTATTCCGATTTCCCGGATATTCTTCAAACTCTTCACCGCATGCACCAATCCGGAACGCTCATTGCGGGTCAAATCGCTCTGACTGGGGTCGCCGGTAACTACACAGCGGGAGTTATACCCCAACCGGGTCAGGAACATAAGCATCTGATCTTCGGTGGTATTTTGAGCTTCATCAAGAATAATAAACGCATTATTCAGTGTCCGCCCCCGCATGAATGCCAGCGGTGCGACCTCTATAACATTGCGTTCGATCAAGCTGGATGCTTCCGAAAAATCCAGCATATCGTAAAGTGCATCGTATAACGGCCGCAAATAGGGCATGATCTTTTCTTCCAGACTCCCCGGCAGAAATCCGAGATTTTCTCCGGCTTCCCGGGCGGGACGGGTCAGCACGATGCGGCTCACATTGCCTGCCAGCAATTCCGAAACTGCCACAGCCATTGCCAGATAAGTTTTACCGGTACCGGCAGGGCCTACGCCGAAAATCACATCCTTTTCCCGCAACGCCTTCAAATATTCCAGCTGATTTTTACTGCGGGGCAGCACTTCGCGTTTGCCTTTGCCAACCTTGATGCGTCCGGCAAAAAGCTTGCCTAAATCGCCCTCTTCGCTGCGTTTATAGGCTTTGATGAGCTGTTCGATATCCTGCCGGTCAAGTTCCCGGTTCCGCATGTTGTGCAAATTCACCAATTCGGCAAAGAACTTTTCCGCCCTTGCACAGGCTTCTTCCGCACCCGAGATCGCCACCTGCCGATCACGGGCAGCCAGCCGCACTCCCAGAACCGTTTCCAGCTCGTCCCAGTTGAACGCCGACCTTCCACCTATACGCCAATCGGCAGTCAAGCCGTTTTCAAAATAAAATACTGTTTCCATTACGCTCTATGTAGTCAGAAAAAGAAAAAAGTGCGGCACGCTCTTATACGCCTCCGCACTTCTTCAAAATTTATTCCCGCTATCGTGTTACGGACGGGGGATCTGCAATTTCATACCCGGACGGATCAGCGTCTTGCCTTTGAGCAAATCTGCGTTGGCATCTGCGATCTTTTTCCAGGCACTGGCTCTGCCGTAATATTTACGGGCAATGGCTCCCAATGTATCACCCTTGACTACCGTGTAAGTTTCGGTCGTTGCGGGGGCGGGATTTTCCACCGCTGCCGGAGCTGCAGTTTCAGCACCGCCATTGGCAGCAGCTGCCGCCGGAGCTTCCGCAGTTACAGGAGCTGCCGGAGCTGCACCTTGATCCATTGCCGCAGGAACCTCGGTCGAAGCCCCGGCATTGGCAGAAGCATTATTGTTCTGAACATTGTTCACATCATCCCGGCGAACACCGCGGGGCACCGATTCCGGAATTTCCCAGGCACCGTAATTAGCCTTGATATTTTCCGCCCAGATCTTTTCTTCGGGGCTCAAACCGGTCTGGTCAAGCTCCGGAGCACAGCCGCAGAGCATCATTGCAAACGCTCCTGCACCTGCCAGCAAAAACATGCTTCTCATATTGCACAACTCCTGTAAAAATTTATTTGAAGCGTTTGAACGCCACTACGCCGTTATGACCGCCGAAACCGAGGTTGATGTTCAAAGCAACATCGATTTCCCGCTCTTTTGCCACATTGGGGGTAATATCCAAGTCGCAAGCCGGATCGGGATTTTCGTAGTTGATGGTCGGCGGAACTGTCTGATTGACGATCGCCTGTACGCAGATGATCGATTCCAAACCACCGGCGGCACCCAGTGCGTGACCGGTAGCACCCTTGGTGCTGCTGACCGATACTTTGTATGCGTGATCTTTCAACGCTGCCTTGATCGCCAGAGTTTCGTATTTATCGTTCAGCTGGGTACTGGTACCGTGAGCATTGATGTAGTCCACATCCTCCGGTTCCAGACCGGCATGACGCAACGCCATCTTGATCGCCGATGCCGCACCCTGCCCTTCCGGATGGGGCGAAGTAATGTGGTAAGCATCGCCGGTGGCACCGTAGCCAACGACTTCTGCCAGAATGGTTGCACCACGCTTTTGAGCGTGTTCAAGTTCTTCCAGCACCAGCACACCGGCACCTTCAGACATAACAAAACCATCACGCTCTGCATCAAAAGGTCTGCTGGCATGCTGCGGATCATCGTTCCGCTGGCTCATAGCCTTCATACTGCAGAAACCGGCATAGCCGAGGGGCACGATAGCCGCTTCAGCACCACCGGTGATCATCATATCAGCATCGTCACGCTTGATCATCCAAAATGCTTCACCGATACTGTGGCAGCCGGATGCACAAGCGGAAACCAGACCGAAGTTGGGCCCACGCACATTGTAACGCATGGAAATATTCCCCGAAGCCAAATCGCCGATCATCATGGGGATCATCAAAGGAGAAATTCTGCCGGGACCTTTCTGCAAAAAGATCTCGTCCTGTTCGCACATACTTGCCAAACCACCGATACCGCTGGAAACCAGCACACCTACCCGATCGCGGTCGATGGCACAATCTTCGCTGGTAAAATCAGCATTGGCTTGAGCAATGGCTTCGTCAGCAGCAGCAATAGCATACTGACAGAAAAGGTCAAGGCGTTTGGCTTCTTTGGCAGGCATGTATTTGGTAACATCAAAATCTTTGACTTCACCAGCCACCGCCGAACGGAACCCGGTAGTATCAAAGCGGGTAACATTACTCAAACCGCAACGGCCCTCTTTGACCGCTGCCCACAACTCCGGCACACTGTTGCCGACGCAGGAGATCGCGCCGCAACCGGTAACAACTACTCGTCTTTCTTTCATCATAGAAAGTACAACCTTCAGTTTATTTTAAAATATTGATTTGCAAAATACACTTTCATATTTAAAATACATCACAAAGTGTATATTTGCAACTATCTGCAAGATTTTTTTTCTTGAGTCTGAACTGCAGAACCGCTCCGCAGTTCAGACTTCAAAAGATATTTTATTTATTTTTCTTGCTTTTTTCCACCGTGGGCATCGCCGGATTCACCTTTTTGGCAGCCGCCGGATTCTCGGTGACTTTACCCTTGACTTCCGGCGGAACCGGGGTCATGGCTTTGGGCACACTCTTGCGTTTGATGTTTTTGAGATCGACCGCCTTGCAACGCATCATGAGCATATTGCGTTTCATGAACTCGATCTCGCCTTTTTTATTGATCACAAAGTGGTCAACATCGTTGAGCTGTGCCATAAAAAGCATTTCGTAATCCAAGTGGGGGCCAGCCTGCAGCGTAGTCACCAAAGCCCCGAAACGCAGCCAGTTGGGGGCGGTCACGGCAAAGGATCCGTTGAAAACATTCACTCCGGCAAAACCGGTGATCTTGCCGTCACGCTGAAATTCCACATAGGCTTGCACATCAGCGGGCAGTGTGATGGCATTTTTGCCGTCAACACCTTCCTGACCTTTGATGTAAACCGGAACCCATGCCTTGCCGCAGAGTATATTCAGCTCTTCGGCACGGTTGACCTTCTGCTGGTGTTTATCCACGATCTCCTGGATCTTGGGCTGCGGAGCCGGATCAAGCTGCATGCAGCAGCCGCTCAACACCGCAAGTGTTACGGCACCGCAAAAAATTGTAAGTACCTTGTTCATCGTTCTCAACCCCGTATCTATCAATGGCAGCCGCCGCAGCTTCCACAATCGCAGCCGCAGCTGTCGCCGGAGAAGTGTTCCACAATGCGGGCAGCCACAGCTTCGGGAGTGAAGCCGAATTCTTCAGCCAGCACTTTGTAAGGTGCGGAAGCACCAAAGGTATCCAGACCGATCGCCAGCCCTTCGCTGCCCACAAAACGGTGCCAGCCAAAGGTGCTGGCAGCTTCGATGGAAACACGGATGTCGCATTCCGGCGGCAGCACTTCGTCCTGATAAGCCTGACTCTGTTTGAGGAAAAGTTCCTGGGAGGGCATGGAAACCACACGCACTCCGATTTCCTGGGCACGGAACATTTCCGCAGCCTTGAGTGCCAGACCGACTTCCGAACCGGTGGCAATAAGGATGAGGGAGAAGTCTTCGTCGTCGCTGACAACATAAGCACCCTTGGAAACATCCACTTTCTTTGCCATTTCTTCATCAAAAGCATCCAGGTTCTGGCGGGTCAGCAGCAACGCCACGGGGCCATCTGCCTGCAAGGCGGCTGCCCAGGCACCGGCGACTTCGTGAGATTCGGCAGGACGGATCACGGTCATACCGGGAATGGTACGCAGCATGGCGATCTGTTCGATAGGTTCATGAGTGGGGCCGTCTTCGCCCACATAGAAGCTGTCGTGGGTGAAAATGTAGATCTGGTGCAGCTTCTGCAAAGCAGCCAGACGGATAGCCGGCTTCATGTAATCGCTGAAGACAAAGAAGGTGGAGCTGTACGGGATGTTGGCACCGAAAAGTGCAATACCGTTTGCAGCCATACCCATAGCCAATTCACGGACGCCGAAGTGCAGGTTTCTGCCCGCACGGTTTTCGGGGCCGAAGTCGCCGCCGACTTTCACATTGGATTTGGTGGAAGGAGCCAGGTCGGCAGCACCGCCCCACAGAGCGGGCACCAGTTCGGCAGCCTTCTGCAGAATAGTACCGCTGGAGGCACGGCTGGCAGTGGGCTTATCTACCGGAGCGACCTTCAGAAGTTCTTCCAGCAGATTTTCCGGAACGCGTTTGTTCAAGAGCCAGCTCAAGATCTCGGCTTTATCGGGATTGGCGGCTACATAATCAGCATATTTAGCTTCCCATTCGGCAGCGGCAGCCTTGACTTCGGCAACCCGGGCGTCGCAGAAAGCACGCACATCGTCAGCTACATAGAAGCTGTCGGCAGGCAGTCCCAGATTTGCCTTCATGGCAGCGAGTTCTTCGTCGCCCAGGGGTTCGCCGTGGACACCGCTGGTACCCTGCTTGTTGGGGGCACCGAAACCGATGGTGGTTTTGCCGATGATCAGGGTCGGACGGCCGTCAGACTTCTGGGCTTCGGCCAGCACGGCATCGCACTTGGCAATATCGTTGGCGTTGTCGCAATAGAGTACACGCCAATTGTAGGCTTCAAAACGCTTGCCCACATCTTCGGTGAATGCCAAAGAGGTGTTGCCTTCAATAGTGATGTTGTTATCGTCGTAGAAGCAGATAATGTTATCGAGCTTCTGATGACCTGCCAGCGAAGCGGCTTCACTGGTGGCACCTTCCATCATGCAGCCGTCACCGCAGATGATGTAGATCTTGCTGTCCAGCAGACCGGCAGCTTCCAGACCGCTCTGGGCACCGAGGTATTTGGCAGCCATCGCCATACCCACAGCACTTGCCATACCGCTGCCCAGCGGGCCGGTGGTGATATCCACACCGGCGGTGTGACCGAATTCCGGGTGGCCGGGGGTCTTGCTGCCCCACTGACGGAAGTTCTTGAGTTCTTCCATATCCAAACCGTAGCCGAACAGGTGCAGCAAGCTGTATTCCAGCATGGAGCCGTGACCGGCGGAGAGCACAAATCTGTCGCGGGCGAACCATGCCGGATTGGCAGGATTGAAACGCAGATATTTGCTGAAAAGAGTCACAGCATAATCAGCGTTACCCATAGGCATACCCGGGTGACCGGACTTGGCTTTCTGGATGGCATCGGCACTCAAGGCACGGATGGTGTTGGCGGTACGAGCGGCAATATCTGCATTCCAACTCATAACAAGAACCTTTCTTTTGATTTTTTTCAGTTTTATACTGGTATTTTCTATAAAAACAGTTAAATTGTAATAAAGTAACTTAATTTAACCTCTAAACCGGTTAAAAGCAATTTTTTTAATCAATATTTTTACATATTTTATATATGAGTGAACGATTTATTACATCTACACTGAACCGCAAAGACGGCTCCAGCGATAATTTGCTGCGGCCGCAGCTTTTTGCCGATTTTCCGGGGCAGGACGATGCCAAAGCCCTGCTGGAGCTTATGGTGCGTGCAGCCGCCGGGCGGGATGAACCATTAGAACACATTCTTTTATCCGGCCCGCCCGGTCTGGGCAAGACCAGTCTGGCGTACATCATAGCCAACGAAAAGTCTTGCACCTTAAAGTCTTCCAGCGGGCCCGCCATCGAAAAACCCGGCGATCTGGCAGGGTTGCTCACCAGTTTGAGCGAAGGCGATATACTTTTTATTGACGAGATACACCGCCTGAACCCGGTGGTGGAAGAGTATTTATACAGTGCCATGGAAGATTTTTTCATAGATATAGTTCTGGAACAGGGCCCCGGAGCCAGATCGGTCAGATTGAATATACCTCACTTTACCTTGCTGGGGGCAACCACCCGGCAGGGCATGCTTTCGGCACCCTTGCGGAGCCGTTTTGCCGTGAATGTAAGGTTGGACTATTACGACGACGCAAGTTTGGTGGAGATCATCAAACGCAGTGCCCGTATTCTGGAAACCGAAATTGACGGCGATGGAGCTTTGGAGCTTGCCCGCCGCTGCCGGGGCACACCACGGATCGCCAACAACCTTTTACGCATGGCACGCAACTACGCCCAGGTCAAAGCCGACGGGGTGGTTACCTCCGAAGTTGCCGCCCAAGCAGTGAACATGCTCAAGATCGACCCCGACGGGCTGGATGATATTGATAACCGCATTCTGGAAGCGATCATCTGCAATTTCAACGGCGGGCCGGTGGGGGTGAAAAATATCTCCGTAACTGTGGGCGAAGAAGAAGGTACTTTAGAAGAAGTCTACGAACCATTTTTGATCCAGAAAGGGTTCCTCGTGCGTACTCCCCGGGGGCGGGTAGCTACTGCCAAAGCCTACGAAAAGCTGGGTATCAGCGGTTCGGCACGGAAAAATAAAGCAAACAATAACCAAATGGATCTTTTTTGAGGAAATTTTATGAGTGCTGTCTGGGTGAAAAACTTACTTAAACTGCAGGAGCTGGATCTGGAGATCCGCAATCTGAAACTCCGTTTGACCATGATCCCAAAAGAAGCGGAAAATCTCAAGCAGGAGATCGCAAAAATCGAAGGCAAAGTAAAAACCGCCAAAGAAAAAAAAGCCGCTCACGAATTGGAAATAAAACAGACCGAAGCAGAAATTGCTGACCTCAACGATAAAATCGGCAAACTCCAGACCCAATCAGCTCTGGTCAAGAAGAATACCGAATATCAGGCGATGCTGGGTTCGATCGCCATGCTGAAAAAATCCATCAGCGATCTGGAAAGCAAACAGCTTGAGCTTATGGATATGTTGACTGCCGACGATCAGGCGATCTACGCCGCTGCCGCCGCCGTCAAGCCGGAAACCGCCGGATTGCGTGCCGAACTCAAAGAGCTTGCCGAACTTTATAATGACATCAAGGCAAGAGGGCGGGAATTAGTGGCAAAACGCCCGGAACTGCGGAGCATGGTTGATTCGGAAATTCTGCCCCGTTATGAGCAGATACTCCAGAAAAACACCACCACCCCGCTGGTGCCGGTGGAAGTCGATAAATGCGGCAACTGCCATTTGCGGCTGACGCCCCAGACCATCAACAGCACCCGTGCCGGAGTCATCACTTTCTGCGACAACTGCATGCACATAATCTACATGCCCGACGAGCAGGAATAAAAACACTGCCTGCTGCCTTATGAAAACACTTTTCCGTAAAGCCTTTGCCGACAGTCTGCCGGTACTTATGGGGTATGTATCTATGGGGACGGCCTTTGGTATTCTGCTGGCAACTCAAGTCAGGGGGGCAAATTTTCTTACTGCGGCAATGATGAGTTTTTCCACTATCTCCGGCAGTATGCAGTTCGCCGCAGTGGAGATGCTTGCCAATGCGGCAAGCTACACCTTGCTCCTGACCGCCATGCTGGCGGTGCTTATCAATATAAGATATGCCATGTACGGTATATCGCTGGTGCGTTACTTTGCCAATTACCCGTGGTATATAAGGTATTACCTGATCTGGACTCTGACCGACGAAACCTATGCTTTGGAAAGCTCCACCACGCTCCGGGGCAGAAAAAGAATGTATTACTCTTTGCTGGTCAGCAGCTTTGATCACCTTTACTGGATCACCGGTTCGGTGATCGGTGCGGCGGCTGGTGCGTTCATAACTTTTGATACAGCAGGTATCGACTTTGCCATGACTGCACTTTTTCTGGTGGTATTGACCGACCTTGTCCGTAATAAAGCCAACCGGCTCCCGGCGTTGACCGGCGGGGTATCGACATTGCTGGCACTGATATTTTTTGTGGCAATCTACCCCGACGCCGTCAACCGGATGCTGCTGGCGGCAATGGCGTTGATGATCGTTATACTGCTGATACAGCGGAAAAAGTATCAGCAGAAATTCGGAGGTGCCGCATGACCTTGTACCAATACGCCTTGATCGCCGTAATGGCAGTGGTGGTGATAATTCTGCGGAGCATACCTTTTGTGCTTTTTTCCGGCAAACGAAAAGTTCCGCCAAGTCTGCTTTATCTGGGCAAAGTCCTGACCGCAGCGGCGATCGCCATGCTGGTTGTTTACAGCCTGTACGGCAATTTGAATTATCCGCAAGTCGGGGTGAAAAATCTGCTGGCGGGCTTGCTGGCTTCGGCAGTAACAGTTATACTGCACTGGTTTTTCAAAAATCCGCTGATCAGCATTATAGCCGGTACAGCATCTTATATGTTTTTGATTTGAAAGGAGAAAAAAAATGAAAACGCTTGGAAAAATTCTCACCATGACCTTGACTCTGCTGCTGGCATTGAATTGCTTTGCCGCCGGAAAGAACGCGGTTAAAAAACCGGTAAAAAAAGGAAGTTCCGATGTGGAAATCTTTACCGAAAGAAACAACCGCGCTGAATTACTGAAAGGTATTCTGCCTGAAAACGTCAAAACCATTGCCTGTATTGCCGCGGGTTCCTACCCCGGTTCAGCCGGTTACAAAAAAGGTATTGAGCTTTTGCGTCAAGCCGGATACAAAGTCAAAGTCATGCCCCACGCCTTTGCCACTCCCGCCAGCGGCGACCGGAAAGTCGAAAACCGGGTAAAAGACTTTGTGGATGCCTGGTGCGATAAAGAAGTTGATATGATTTTGTGTATCCGCGGCGGCAGGGGCTGCGGCGAGGTCATGCAGGCAATAGATTGGAGCAAACTGCCCCAACGCCCCGAACTTTATCTGCAGGGATACAGCGATGTAACGATGATCCTTTCAGCTTTGCAGAAACGCAATTACGGTCATCCGGTAGCCGGCCCCATGGTGGGAGCCATGCAAGGCTTGACGCCGGCTGCACTCAAAGCCATGCGGAATATGCACCATAATAAAGCGGTGGGGCCGGTAAAGCTCGCTCCCATCGTCAAAGGCGATTGCGAAGGCTTGGCACTGGCGGGCTTGCTTTCCCGTTTTGCCTGGGTGGTAAAAACTTCCGACCGCCCAATCGTCAAAGACCGGATCATCTTTATTGAAAGCGTTTCGGCAAATGAAAAGCAAATGCGTGAATACTTCCAGACCTTGCTGGATGAAAAATTCTTTGAAGGTGCCGCCGGGGTGGTCTTCTGCTATTTCACCAAAACCGGAACTGACCGGAAAACCGTAAACGCCATGCTCAAAGAAATCGCTCCCAAACTGGGCGTACCGGTGTACATGGGTTTCCCGTTCGGGCATAAGAGCGGCAGCTATACCATAGATTTCAGCCGCAAAGCAGTTATCAAAAACAACACGGTCACTTTCCCCGCCAAGTAAAGCAGCCAAGCTCAATGTATGAAAGATTTTTGCCGTTAGCGGCAAAAATCTTTCATTTACACTTGATTTTTCGCTGATAACAGCTATATTGAATGAAGGAAAAATGACGCCTGCGGCAAAAATCTTTCATTTACGAGGATAATATGCATATACCCAGACCAGTATATTTGCAACAGTTGATCGACCGGATGCATAACGGAATGATCAAAATTGTAACCGGATTACGCCGGAGCGGAAAATCGTATCTGCTTTTTGAACTGTTCAAAGAGCATCTGCTCTCCAACGGAGTAAAACAGGAAAATATCATAGGTATTGAGCTCGACCGCCGTTCCAACGCAAAATACTGCGATCCGGATGATCTGCTTGAATATTTGAACAACCGTATCAACGCCCATGAGCAGTATTATATTATGATCGACGAAGTTCAAATGCTCAATGATTTTGTATCAGTCTTGAATGAGTTGTTGCACTACCGCAATGTGGATGTTTATGTTACCGGCAGCAACTCCCGATTTCTCTCCACTGATATATTGACTGAATTTCGCGGCAGAGGAGATCAGATCAGAATACATCCGCTTGCCTTTTCTGAATATTTTTCTGCATTCAAAGGCAGTCCGGATGAAGCATGGCAGGAGTATTTTACCTACGGCGGACTTCCGCAGATAATGGCGATGAAAAGTGATGAACAGAAGATCGCCTATCTGAACGATCTTTTTGAAATGACCTATATAAGAGATATCAAAGAGCGGAACCATATCCGTCATGAAACAGAATTATCGGAATTGCTGGATATTCTTGCCTCGGCAACCGGTTCGCTGACCAATCCGCAGAAACTTGCCAATACATTCCGTTCCAAGCGAAACAGTAAATTTGCCGAAACCACCATATCAAGATATTGTAAAAACCTTGAAGATGCGTTTTTATTAAGCAAAGCCCGCCGTTATGATGTAAAAGGGAAAAAGTACATAAGTACCCCTTTCAAATACTACTTTGAAGATGTCGGACTGCGTAACGCCCGGTTGAATTTCCGGCAGCAGGAAGAAAATCACATAATGGAAAATATCATATTCAACGAGTTGCGTTACCGTGGTTACTCGGTTGATGTGGGCGTAGTGGAAGTCAGAGAAAAAAATCAATCCGGCAAAGAACTCCGTAAACAGCTTGAGATTGATTTTATTGCCAATTCCGGCAGTAAACGGTATTATTTGCAATCCGCCTTTACCCTGGCGGATCCGGCAAAAAATGAACAGGAAAAACGCCCGTATCTCCGGGTGAATGACTCATTCAAGAAAATCATCCTTGTCCGGGACAACATCAAGATATGCCGGGATGAATCAGGAATAACCACCATGGGCATAATGGATTTTCTATTAAATCCCAATAGCCTTGAAATGTAAAAAATAAATATTCTGCTTTCTTATCAGGCTCCTGCCCTTGCAGGAAACAGAGTCTGAAAAGATACAAAACACAACGTATGAAAGATTTTTGCCGTTAGCGGCAAAAATCTTTCATACACACCCGTATTTACCCTCTGGGGTATGGCGGCAGGCTGTTTATGAAAGTTCTGCCGTAGCGTTTGGTGTTTATGCGGCTGTCTAAAATCACGATCATGCCGCTGTCTTGCCGGGAGCGGATGAGTCTGCCGGTGCCCTGCCGGAATTTCAGCACCGCTTCGGGCAGTGAATAGTCAAAAAATGCGTTGCCGCCCTGCTCTTTTATCTTTTCACATCTGGCTTGTATCAATGGGTGTGTGGGCACGGCAAAGGGCAGTTTGGTGATTATTACATTGCTCAAACTTTCGCCGGGAACATCCACGCCTGTCCAGAAACTGTCGGTGCCGAACAAAACCGAACGCACATCCCGCTTGAACTCACTCAACAGCATGGAGCGGGACATATCGTTGCCCTGCATCAAAAGTTTTATGCCTTTGTGAAAAAGGAATCCCTCCAGAGCCTCCGCTGCTTTTTTCAGCATGGCGTAGCTGGTAAAAAGCACAAAAGCCTTGCCGTCGCTCAAACTTATGTAATGCTGCAACGCCTTAAAGAGTTCGCTTTCGTAATTATCGTCGAAGGGGTCAGGCATGGAATTTTCCACATAGAGCCGTACCTTTTCCGGGTCAAATGGCGAACTCAACTGCCGGGTGATGCCCCGGGTAAAGCCGGTACGCTTGACAAAGTAGTTGAACCGGCGATCCACAGTCAAAGTGGCACTGGTGGTTATCACCGGAAAATCCCGCTTGAAAAGTTCTTCGGCAAGAATATCTGCCACATTCAACGGTGCCGAATAGAGTATCAGCTGCCGGTCATCTTCTTCCACCCAGTAAACACTGTCGGGGATGGACATATTGATAAAAGCGTGAATATTATCTATATACATATCGCACTGATTTACAATGCTTTCCAGCTCACTGCGATAATCCGCATCAGCTTGTTCCAAAGCAAAATCCCCCAGCATACTGCGGAAATCCATCAAAGGTGATTGCAAATGATTGGTGAACAACCCCGGCCGGGTGACCGGGCGGATAGGTTCTTCGCACTCCAGCAAATAGTTCTGAAACTGCCCGAAAAACTCTTTGCCCAGACTTTTCAGCACCACCGTTTCGCTGCGTAACTCCAGAGCGTTCACCCCTTTACGCATCAGCAAGCCGCGGGCGGTATCGGGGTTGTAGAGTTTGTTGAGCATGGCGTTGAAGCCGTTGTATGTCAAATGCAGCCCCAGATGAGCGGCGGCGTTATCTTCCAGAGTATGAGCTTCGTCAATGATCACACTGCCGTAAGTTGGCAGCAGTCCGCCGCTGTCGTCGCCGGACTCCATTTGCATAGCCAGATCGGTAAAAAACAGTGCGTGATTGGCTACGATAACATCGGCACTCTCCCACTCGTTGCGGGCTTTGCGGTAAAAGCACTCCCGCTGAAAACGGCATTTGGGGAATGAGCAGTTGCCCGCCTCACAGCAGACATAGTTCCACGATTCGTTTTGAATATAAAACCCGGCGTTGTCCCGGTTGCCGTCGGTGGTGCTTTCGCTCCAATCATAAATGCGGTCGATCTCCGCTTGAGTGCTGGGGAAAGCTATGTAATCTTTCTGGTGTTCTCCGGCTGCCATGGCAAGCCGCCTTAAACACAAATAGTTGCGGCGGCCCTTGGCAAGAGCGGCTTTGAAATCGACCTGCAAAAGTTTTTTCAATAAAGGCAGATCTTTGTTGACCAGCTGCTCCTGCAAGCTGATGGTTTCGGTGGTAACTACTGCCGGTTTGCCGGTCAGGCGGCTGTAAAGGATCGCCGGTACCAGATAGGCAAAACTCTTGCCCACCCCGGTAGGAGCTTCAATGGCAAGGTTGCGTTTATCCATCAACGCCATAGCAGTTTCCATAGCCATCTGCTGCTGCTGGATTCTGAATTCGTAAGGTCGGCCGCCATGCTCACCGGCAGCTTTGAGCGGGCCGTCTTCGGCAAAAAAATCCACCGCTTTACAACGGAACTCCGCCCAATCTCCGGCAGTGATGCTTTGGGGTTCCTGGCGGGCAGTAAACTCCCCGGGCAGATCGGTGATCTTTACAGAGCTGTTATCACTCTTTGCCTGCGGAAGTTCTGCCTTGCCTGCAGAAAGCATGCCTTCGGGAATGTGATTTTCGATCAGGCATGACTTCAAAAGTTCCGATGCCAATGGCTTAATCATTGCCGTAAAGCACTCCCCGCAAAACGGTCATGGCTTCGTCGCCTTTTTCCAGAGCATCTTCCACACCGGTTCGGAATTCTTCAAAGTCAAAGTCTTCGCCGATGGCGGCGGGGGCATTGACGATCTTCAATGCTTCGTCCAGCAAAGCGGTTACTTCGGCAAGATCTTCAAAAAGTTCCGGCTTCAGCTCCAACTCTTCTGCCATACTGGCAAACTCGCTCATCAGCTGGCAGCGTTCCATGGTAAATTCCACGATAAGACTGCGGATCTCAGCAGATTCGTTATCGTCTTCCCGGGAGTAATTTTCCAGCATTATTTCAAAGCGTTCTTCCAGAGCGTTGAAAAAACAGGCTTCCTGCATGGTATCCACAAATTTCAGCTCGTTTTCGCCAAAGGCCCGGCTGTAAAAGCTGTTGAAATCCAGATCGTGATTCTTGAAATTATCCA
This sequence comes from Victivallaceae bacterium, assembly GCA_045533055.1. Lineage (GTDB taxonomy): Bacteria > Verrucomicrobiota > Lentisphaeria > Victivallales > Victivallaceae > SIG78. Next base: position 21,406 of record JAZSHD010000252.1, read on the forward strand.
ACAGCAGTGCATCCAGCTCCACCAGATTGAGCATACTGTAAAGTTTGCCCAGCATCTCTTCCAGAGTGCCGACTTCGCCGGAACCGATGGTCACATTATCCGGCAATTCGTGGTGGTGGTCGTGCCCGCAATCGCACCCGTCGTGGTGGTGGTCGTGCCCGCAATCGCAAAAGTCATCGTCTTCGTTCCGCTTGACCAATGTGCTGACTTCCGCATCTACGGCTATATCAAAAGCCGAATCGCTCATGAGCATTTCGTCCAGCGACATCAAGGGTTTCTTCAACAGGTCGCTGTCGCAGGCAAATGCGGTACGCAGCTGATTGATGATCGGTTCGCCGTTAAGCAGATCTTCAGTAACTTTTTCCAAAACATCGTCAAAGTGGTTGCGGAAAGCTTTGGCGGCTTTACTGCTGCGATCCTTGCCGTTTTCCAGACGGAATTCAAAAACACCTTCGCTGTAATCAACGACTTTGACCATTATGGCATCGCCTTCGGAGAATTGAGTTTCCGCATAAAACTTTTTCATATCCAAAACCGCCAGTTTCAGCTGCGGATTGTTGGAGTTTTGAGCGTTGGCTATATTTTCTTCATCTTCAGCCGCAAAAAAATCAAAAAGCGTTTCCGCCCCCATCAGCAGGTGATAGCGGATGATCTCTTCGGCAGCAGCCGAAAACTGCCGGTAACTTTGAGCTTTTCTGGCTCCGGCTTCTTTGAGTGTGATTTCAGAAGGAAAAAGCTCCTGATCCATAAAAGGCACAAAACGGTGGCCGGGGATCAATATATTATTGTCGATTTCCAACGCATCGGGTACAATGAGAAATTCTGCACCGTTGAAAAGTTTTTCGGCATTGACATAACTTTCGCCGGGAGTTTCCGGGATCAGTATTTCGTGATACTCAAGAGCACGGATGACCTGCCCTTTGATTTTTTCCTGCTCAGCCACATCCTCGCTCTTACCGACCAAATCCATAATTTCAGCAACGGTAATCACTTTTGCCCCATGGTCGAGCAATTCATCAATAAATCGCTCTGCCGGAGCGTTGCTTTCGGGCATACTGGTATATTCTTTGATCATTTTTCACCCCGCAAAAAGTTATTGATTGCGTGCCGCTTCGGCAGCGATCTTCAAGGCTTTGCCGTAAAGGAATTTTTCCACAAACTCTTTGAGTTCAGCTTGTTCAAAAGTTTTAAGTGTATCAACAGTTACTGCATCTTCAATAGAAAATTTACCCGCTTGCGTCCGCCGTAAACCGCTTAAAACCGCTCCGCAGCCCAGTTTTTTACCGATGTCTGAAGCAATGGTGCGTACATAAGTGCCTTTTGAGCAATGCACCGTAAATTCGCACTCCGGCAAAGCTATGCATGTTGGCTTTATATCAAATATTTCAATGGGCCGGGGTTCCCGTTCCACTTCTTTGCCTGCCCGGGCAAGCTCGTAGAGCTTTTTGCCGTCTTTTTTCAATGCTGACACCATGGGCGGTATCTGCATGGATTTACCCATGAATGAAGCAATGCAGTTCCGCAGCATATCTTCGGTGATATTTGAGCAATCGCTCTGACGGATGATTTCTCCATCCATATCTTCAGAATCGGTTTCGATCCCCAAGGTAAGTTTGGCTTCGTAAATTTTATCCACGCCGCTCAAAGCTCCGCTCAAACGGGTGAATTTGCCCAGCACCAGCACCAATAAACCGGTCGCCGCCGGGTCAAGGGTGCCGCAGTGGCCCACTTTGGGTATATTGAACCTTGACCGTACAAAATTCACTACATCAAAACTTGTCCAGGTTGCCGGTTTATCCACCAGCAGTATAGCGTCGCTGTCAAAAGCGGGCAGCCGGTGGCGTTTGGGGTCAAATCTTCTCATGGGGTAAAATCTCTCAATTTTCGTCGTTAAAAAGGCTCTGTATTTCCCGCTCAAAAAAGTTTGATGCTTCTTCAAAAGAGTTAAAATCCATACTCATCCCCGCCGCCATGGCGTGACCGCCGCCGTTGAATTTGCGTGCTATATCGATGACCGGCCGGGCAAGATTTTTTGAACGCATACTGATCCGGTAGCTGTTGCCGCCGCGGCGACTGATGATCGCCACCACTTCGGTTCCGGCAATGGCACGCAGCTGATCGATCACACCTTCGGCATTCCGCAGATCAAAGGAGTATTTATCCAGCAATTCCTGGGGTATGATCGACCATGCCACACGCTTATTGCAAGTCCAGAATATGTATTTCTCCAGCAACTCGGCTTCAAACCGCTGCTGATTATAGGGCTTATTAAAGTAGATTTGATTGACCACTTTGTTGAGTTTTGCCCCATATTCCAACAGCCTTGCTCCGGAACGCAGTGCCTCCGGGTCGGTGTTGTCGAAGCGGAAACCGCCGGTATCGGTCAAAAGTCCCATCAAAAAGAAACTTGCAGAACTTTCCGGCATGGGTTCGTTGAAGCTCTCGCACAAGGCAAAGACCATTTCTGCCGTTGCCGCCCGGTGGTCAAGCAAGTTCCACTTGCCGTAAGCCGGGTTGTCGGGGTGGTGGTCAATAAGCTGCAAGCGGTCAAGCACACACTCCGGCACACCGCCCGCTCCGGTAAATCCAGCCCGGGGCGGTACAGCGGTATCCAGCAATACTATCAAATCAAACTTGCCATGATCTTCCGGCAATGCGGTCAGAAAATCATACTTCTGCAAGCTGTAAAGCTCCGGTATACCATCCGGCAGCACCACCGAACAATTTTTGTTCAGACTTTTCAGAAACTCCGCCAGCCCCAGCGTGGAACCAATGGCATCACCATCGGGTTTCAAATGGGTGGCAAGCAGGATATTTTCTGCCTGCAATATGCGTGATCGAACTTCTGCAAAACGATCTTCACTCATCTTTTTCTCCGTCAGCACCGCTGGAGCCTTCCAACTCTTCCAGCAAGGCAAATACCCGGTCACCGGCAGCCACCCGTTTATCAATACGGAACGCAAGTACCGGCGTATGCTTGAAACCCAGCGAGCGTGCCATGGCACTCTGGAAATCCCTCCGGGCGGCGTTGAGATTCTCCAACACCATCCTTTGAGCGATCTTGTCGCCGCCGAATACGCTTACGCTTACTGTGGCGTTACGCAGATCCACTGAAGTACGCACTTCAGTTACCGACACCAGCATCGAGGGCGACGGAGCTATGCTGTAACGGGTGATAAGTTCGCTCATCTCCCGTTTGATAAGTTCATTTACCCGGGTCAACCGGTCAGGTGCACCACTCATAAAGTATTCTCCTGTTACAGCGAAGCCTTTTTCAGTTCGATTTCATAAAGGTCGATCACGTCGCCTTCGATAAAGTCCACAAAGTTATCCAGCCGGATACCACATTCCAAACCGGCACGAACCTCTTTCACATCGTCCTGGAAACGCCGCAAAGATGCCACTTCGCCATTGTAGATCAGCTGATTATTCCGGAACACACGGGCTTTGCTGCCGACTTTGACCACGCCATCTTCCACCAGACAGCCGCAGACTTTGGGCCCTTTGTTCAGTTCAAAAATCTGCAATATCTTGGCTTTACCCAGCTCTTTTTCCCGCTTTTCGGGTTCCAGACGACCGGTGAGAGCGTCGGTGATATCTTCCAGCAATTCGTAGATGATGCTGTACAAACGGATCTCCACTTTGGATTTTTCAGCAATATCGTTTACACCGGGGTTGACCCGCACATGGAAACCTACTACAATAGCATCGCTTGCCGCCGCCAGCGTTACATCGTTTTCAGTAATGGCACCTACGCCGTTCATCACCACTTCCACACCGATCTTTTCGCTGGGCAGCTGTTTGAGGGATTCTTCAATAGCTTCGCCGGAACCGCGAACATCGGATTTGATGATGAGCCGCAGAGTTTTGTGTTCCTGTTCATTGAGCTTGCTGAACAAGTCTTCGGCACTGCTGATGGTCTGATTGGCAAGGTGTAAGGCTCGGCTTGCCGCACGCCGCTGTTCAGCTTCCTGACGGGCAGCTTTTTCGTTGACGCAAGTTACCAGTTTATCTGCCGCTTCCGGTACGCCGGAAAGACCGACAACTTTTACCGGGGTACTGGGCCCGGCACTCTTGATACGCTGACCGCGGTCGTTGATCAAAGTCTTGACTCTGCCGAATTCTTCACCGGCAAGCACCACATCGCCTACTGAAAGGGTACCGTTCTGCACCAGGATACTGGCGGTGGGGCCAAGGCCGTTTTCCACCTGTGCTTCGATAACTGTCCCCACGGCGGGGCGTTTTGGGTTGGCCTTCAAATCCAGCATTTCGGCTTCCAGCAAAATTCGTTCCAAAAGGTCGTCGATACCTTCGCCGGTTTTAGCGGAAACTTTGACTACACCTACGGTACCGCCCCAATCTTCGCAAGTAAGATTGTTCTGCTGCATGTGCAGGTAAATACGGTCAGGATTGGCATCGGGCAAGTCGATCTTGTTGATCGCCACGATCAGCGGAACTTTGGCTGCCAGTGCGTGATTCATAGCTTCCACAGTTTGGGGCATAAAGCCGTCGTCGGCAGCTACTACCAGCACCACGATATCAGTAACATTGGCTCCACGGGCACGCATACTGGTAAAAGCGGCGTGTCCGGGGGTGTCGATAAAAGTAATGGGTTTGCCGTTGAAAACTACCGTCGAAGCCCCGATATGCTGGGTGATGCGGCCGGATTCGCCTTCCACAACATGGGTATTACGCACTCTGTCCTGCAATGAAGTCTTGCCGTGGTCAACATGTCCCATAAATGTCACTACCGGCGGCCGTTCGGGCAAATCAGCCGGATCAGCCGGAGCGGGCATTTCGTAATCGTTATCGGCTTCCAGGGCGGCTTTCTTTTCCACCTGCACGATTTCCAGTTCCAGACTGAAATTTTTCAGCAGTTTACGCAGCGTATTTTCGGAAATCGGCTGGTTGATGCTCAACAATTCGCCCAGCTTCATCAATTCACCGATCACTTCGTTGGGCTTTTTGCCGATAGCTTCGGCTACATTTTTTACAATAAAAGGAGCCGAAAGTCTGGCAACGCCATCGACTACCGCACCACCGGCGGCAGGAGCATTGCCGGCAGCAGAGTTATCCTTGTGTTTGCCGGGCTTGTTATTCTTGCCGGAACGCTCAAACTCTTCCTTGCCCCGGCTTTTCTGCTTGTTGCGGGGGCGGTCATCTTTGACAGCGGGAGCATCATCGCCCACATAGAGATCGTCAAAGTATGCTTCCACCAGTTCCACCATATCTTCGGGTATCTGGGAGCTGGCAGCTTTTACAGTTATGCCCTGACGGGTAAGCTCGGCGATCACTTCTTCTACGGATACTTTATAAGTTTCCGCCAAATCTTTTACCTTGAGTTTTTTCATAAGTAATCAATTCCTTTCTCACCGGTCGTTAAGTTTATCCAAAGCTGCTTGCAGCTCTTCAGCGTCAATACCGGGCAGATTCATAAGTTCTTCGCTATCTGCATCCAAAAGATCATCCACAGCCAAGTAGCCATTGGAAACCAGCACTTCGGCGGTTTTTTTATTGATACCAACAGCTTCAGCCAGAGCATTTACTGCCTGATTGATCTTATCTTCAAAAGTAACATTTTTCAGCGGTTCTTCGATCTGGATATTGATGTTCCAGCCGATAAGTTTACTGCTCAAACGCACATTCTGTGCCCGTTTGCCGAATGCCAATTTACTCTGTTCGGGAGTCACATGCACCACCAGCTCGTGCTTAGCTTCATTGACTGTTACCGACTGGATCGTTGCCGGCTGCAAAGCATTGGCTGTATATTGTTTGATATCGCTGCTCCACGGCACGATATCAATGCGTTCATTGCCCAGCTCTTTGGTGATTTCCCGGACCCGGCTGCCGCGAACACCCACACATGCACCTACGGGATCAATGCGGTCATCGTTGCTCTTGACTGCCACTTTGCTGCGGCTGCCGACTTCACGGGCAATGCCCATGATCTCCACTGTGCCATCGTGGATCTCACTGACTTCACGCTCAAAAAGAGCCCGCACGAAATTCGGATGACTGCGGGATACGATCAAACTGGGCCCGGCAGCTTCGGTATCCACCTTGATAAGTACAGCGTGGATATTTTCACCGGGCAAATACTGTTCGCCCGGAATTTTCTCTTTACTGGTCAAGATACCATCTGCCTTGCCGAACGCAATTATCAGCGAACCATTTTCAAAACGGCGGACTGTACCGCTGATAATATGACCGATACGGTCGGCAAATTCAGAATAAACAATAGCTTTTTCAGCTTTACGCAACTCCTGAACGATTGCCTGTTTTGCATTCTGAGCGGCAATTCTGCCGAAGTTACTGGGAGTTACCTCCCAATCCACAATATCGCCGACTTTCACTTCGGGATAGCGTTCCCGGGCCTTGGCCAGCACCAGTTGGTCGGCTGTGGGCAGATGATCCACCACTTCAAGTTTTGCCCAGGCACGAATATCACCGGTTTTCGGGTCAATTTTAACAGCAATATCGTTTGCCGGGTGGATGCTCTTTTTGGAGGCGGAAAGTATCGCCTTTTCCAACGCTTCGATCAGCCTGCTGCGGTTGATCCCGCGTTCCTGTTCAATCAACTCCAGAAGATTCAGCAATTCATTATTCATATTTCATTCTCCTTGATATAGATTTTTCAACCATTACCTTGACTGTTCCGGCGGTTTTCAAACTCCAAACGCCGATAACAAAAAAAGCGGATCGGTAATCCGAACCCACTTTACATTCCTGCGTTTTACATTAACGCCCATGTTGTGGAAAGCTGCTGCCGTAAACATCGGCAAGCTGCCTTCACTATAATATACAATAATTTATCAAACTATCAAGGGCAAAAATCATTTTTTATTAAAGTTTTATGATTTTTTTTCACAATTTCCCCATTTAATGCTATATTACGCCGGAAAAAAGATAATTTTACCGGAGAAAAATCATGGCAAATCCCACCAAAACCAACGCAATTCGCCTTTTGGAAACAACTTCCATTGCCTTCACCGCACATGAATACGATATATCTGACGGCGAAATCGACGCCCAGTCCATCGCCCGCAAACTTAATGTCGAAGGCGACAGAGTTTTTAAGACCCTTGTTGCCGAAAGCCCTGATAAAGAGCATTTTGTTTTTGTCGTACCCGCTGTGGGCAGTTTGAATTTGAAAAAAGCCGCCAAAGCAGCCAAGGTCAAAAGTATTGCCATGATCAAACAAAAAGAGCTTTTACCGCTCACAGGATACATCCACGGCGGATGTTCCCCAATCGGCATGAAAAAACTTTTCCCCACTTTTATTGACGAAACAGCAATACTCTTTGAAAAAATATTCGTTTCCGGCGGAAAAGTGGGACTAAATCTGGAAATCAGCCCCGAAGACCTGGCAGGATTTGTAAACGCCGACTTCGCCGACCTGTGTTGAGCAAATCTGCGGGCAATCTCGTGCCTTACTGCGATGCTCACTCGGGCACATACAAAGGTATGCTTCCTCGTTGTGCGTCTTGTAAAACACGACCTTGCCTCGCACATTTGCTCAACGCTCTATAAATCTGCGGGCAATCCCGCCCGTCCGCCCCGTCCGACCTGTCCGACTTGTCCGACCTGTCCGACCTGCCACATCGTAGAGAAGCAGTACCGGTGCGGACTTGCCGCTTACTGCCAATTATTGAAAGAGCAGACTTCTTCCAGACTTTTCCGCACTTTGTTCACCGCTGCATCCGGGTCGGCAGCGTAGCCTACCGCCAGCACCAGCCGTACATCACGCCCCGCGGGGATATTGAAATATTTTTCCAGTTTGGCTTGATCGTTCATACCGATAATGCAAGTGGCAAGTCCCAGCGAATCAGCTTCATGGCACATGTTCATACATGCCATGCCAATATCGCCGGGAGCAAAACGCTGGGTATCTTTATAATGATCTGCCACGCACTGCATGACTTTGGCGGGCTGTTCCACCAGCAATATAAAGGCACTTACCTGACTCCGCCACGGAGCTCCGGTGGCACCATTTTCCACTACCACAGCATCGCAAAGTTTGGCTTTGGCTTCCGGAGAATCTATAACAATAAACTTCCACGGCTGGGAATTGCACCCGCTGGGGGAAAGCCGACCGGCCTCCACGATCTTCAGCAAATCATCCCTGCTGACAGTTTTTGCCGGATCAAAGGCCCGGCAGCTGCGGCGTTTACGCATCACTTCCAGAAAATCCATAGCCAACCTCTCTATTTTACAGTGAATTACGGTTTTGAGCCCACTCTTTAAGGGCTTTAGAAGTTTCTTCAAATTTATCGAACATGCTCTGGGCGTAAAGTTTAAAGCACAATGCCCACGCTTCGTTGAAAATCAATATATTCTGCATACGCTCGGCGAACCGGCTGTCCGGCTCCAGCTCTTCGCCTTCCGGCAGATTCAGCGAGCTTACCACAAATTTATCGGCATCAAAAGTACCGCTCCAGATATCTTCGCCCCGGGTCAGAGTGACCTTGGCTTTTTTGAGCTTTTTACCCACAGCCAAAGCGGCTTTGGCTTCGGCACTCTGCTGGGGGAGATCACCCTTTTTCACAGCAGTTTCGCCGGAACCTTTTGCCAGATCGCCGGAGGCAAAGACCAGCGGGCCTTCCACCATGATCTCAAATTCTCCGTACTGGGGGTGTTCGATGGTCACCGCTCCTGTTTCGCTCAAATACCACAGATAAGTAAGAAAATCCCGTCCGGGCGTCATATCGCTGCACTCTTCATCGGTCAGCGAAAGTATGGGCAGTTCGGTTTCCAGCTTGCCGAATTCTTCGTTGAGCAATGTTCCCGGTGTTACCTGCAAAGGTTCCACGGTCAGGGTCTGGTAGAAAAATCCGATAAAATCTTCGATCTGTTTAGTCGATGCCGTCCCCAGATAAAGCAGCTTTGCTGCCGGGTCGTAAACCATGGGGGTTGCGGCAATGGCGGGCGGCATTTTCATCAAATACTGTTCGATCGCCTCGGCTTTGATCTCTTTTTTGACCTTGGAAGGCACAAAATCCAGCTCATTGGCACGCATGTAAACCAACTCTTCGCGCTTGCAGATGGCATTTAACAGCGAAGAGGGTATCTTGCGTTCAGCTTTGCGTAAGTTCAAATACCAGCAGCCGCCGGCGATCACGCTGTTTTCGTCCAGATTGCTGTCCAGCAGACAGCGTCCGGTAGTCCAGCCGATCTGAACATCATCTTTTACGCTGTCCAGAGTTCCGGCACGGTGAACATTGAAAAGCTCCACAGCATCTTCCGGCCAGGGGGCGTTGAGTTTGAAAGTAGTAACGGTTACACCGCCGCGATCAAAAGGCATAGTTATTCTCCTGTATATACATTATTTTTCATTCGTCTTCGTTTTTTTGAGCTGCTTTTTCCTTGGCTTCCAGCTCAAACATTATCATCTCTGCGGGGGTCAGATACTTTTTACGGTTGTTGCACTCTTTGCAGCACGCTACAATATTGCCCCGGGTGGACTTGCCGCCCCGTGCCACCGGCACTATATGATCCATGGTCAACTCTTCGGGTTTGAAATGCCCCTGACAATAGTGGCAAATACCTTGAGCAAGCAGATTTTTCCACCAGTCGGAGTTCCGCAGCTCCCGGGCTTTTTCCCGCTCCCGTTTGGTATGCACCGGGTCACTTTGTATATCCAGCCAATCGTTCACAGTTCTGCCTCAAAGTTCATCAAACGCTGCATAGTCGTTACGGTATTTCTGCGTGCCGAAGTTGTCAATAGCCTCGGCATCAATAAACATGCCGCCCGCTTTCAGGCGTTTGCCCGCTTCCCGCAAGCGGTGGAACGCCAGACGCAAGCTGTTGTCAGCCGGGTAATCGCTCCACTCTTTGTCGCTTTTGCCAAAGACAAAGTACAAGCCTTCCACCCCCACGCTTTTAATGGGAAACAAATAAACTTCCCGCATAAAATCCGCCAAATTGGAGTTGGGCAATTCTTCCTCAAAATCCGGATTGAATATCCACGAATAGCAGGAGAAACCCGCCACTTTACGGTTGAAATATTTGGGGAAGAAATCCCTTGCTTTACGCAAAGAGTCTTCGATCAGACTGCGTTTCATGCCGCCGCCGCCGGGAATGTGTATGCCCGGCACCAGATCCCACATGTTCCACAAAGGTGTATACTCATTGGTGTTGAGCGTGATAAACCTGTCAACTTCCGCAAAACCTCTGGGGTTGATGGGTATACCGCTGATGGTGTCAGTGGTCTGCTCAACTTTGGCTTTGATGTATGCTTTAGTCGGATCATCGCTTTCAAACAGCTGCAAACCATCTTTGCTCAACAGCCAGCCGTTGCGGCAGAGAGCTATGACTTTGCCGTCAGAATTGCGGCGACAGGCTATGGGCAGATATGTCAGCGGATCCTGGATCATAAATTCCAATCTGCCGATACGGAACAATTTGCCGTCGATGTAAAAGCGGAACCAATGGAGTTTGCGGCCGTGGATCCCCAGTTTGTTATCGTTGCCTGCGGCGTATTCGGCAATGGCTCCGGTGGTATACTGCAAAGTCGCCTGTGCCACTTCCGGGGGCAGTCCCAGGCGGGCATAAGTCCTTTCCACATACTCAAAAGCGGTCAGCACTGCCAGAAGGTTGTAAACTCCGGCGTGAGCATTTTCCAAACCGTTTTCAAACTGGGCAAGTTTGTAACCGTACATAAGCGTATCGGAGCGTTCCAGCCAGTAGTGGCAGAGAAAATTGTAATTGGCAAGCAGAAAAGGGTCGTTCCGCACCTCGGCGGCAGCCTCAAGGATCTGTTTTGTATCGAGCTTTTTGTTGAGCTTATCGGCGGCGTTGAGCAAATACTCATCGCTCAAACTTGCCGGAACAACTTCCAAACGGTCAGCTATTTCGTTAAAGCCGTACTTTACAAGAAAATCCTGCACATCCTGTTCCAGCGAATAATATTTGGAAAATTCTGCCAAATCCATACGATCAATCCTTATTTACCAAATGCAAAAACAAATATCACAGCCAGCACCAGACAAACTCCGGCGGCAAGGTGGTTCCAACGCAAACTTTCGTTCATATAAAAGAGTGCAAAGGGTACGAACACGCTCAAAGTGATAACTTCCTGCATGATTTTAAGCTGGGCGAGCGTTACCCCGCCAGCGTGACCCAGCCGGTTGGCAGGCACCTGCAAAAGATATTCAAAAAGAGCTATGCCCCAACTGACCAATGCCGCAATGTACCACGGTTTGTTGGCAAGGTTTTTCAAATGTCCGTACCAGGCAAAAGTCATAAATACATTGCTGCAAATGAGCAGCAATACCACCCGCACAATGGGTGCAGTTATATACTGCCAGAGCTGGTTCATCATCTTGCATCCTTACTTGCTGCGGCGGGAAGAGGCACTTCTGCCGTGAGCGGCCAAACCTTCCATTTCGGCAAACTTTTCGGCAACGGCGATCTCTTTCTGGATAGCTTCTTCGGTGTATTCCACCGTGCTCATCCGCCGGAAAAATCCTTCCACTGTCAAGCCGGAGAAGAACTTGGCACTTCCTGCCGTGGGCAGCACATGGCTGGGCCCGGCACAGAAGTCACCAATGGGTTCCGGTGTCCAATGGCCGATAAACAATGCCCCGGCAGCTTTGATGGTCTTTGCCACTTTGCGGGCATCTTTACAGCAGATTTCCAGATGTTCCGGAGCGTATTTCCCGGCGATCTCTGCCGCTTGAGCCATGTCTTTGACCACGATTATCCAGCTGCCCTGCTCCAGAACTTTATCCACAGTTGCCATTCTCGGGAGCGTGGCTTTCCGTTCAGCTAATGCTGCTAAAATCTTTTCCGGCATGGTTTCGTCGGTAGTCACCGTAAGAGCCTGTTCCAGACCGCTGCCGTGTTCGGCCTGCGAGAGCATGTCGGCAGCGATTTTATCCGGATCGGCAGTTTCGTCGGCTATCACCATGATTTCCGACGGTCCGGCGACCATGTCGATCGCCACTGCTCCGTAAACCAGTTTTTTGGCGGCGGTAACGTATGCGTTGCCGGGGCCCACGATCTTTTCCACTTTGGGCACAGTTTCCGTACCGTAAGCCATGGCGGCAATGCCATAGACTCCGCCCAGCCGGTAGATTTCAGTAACTCCGGCAGCTTTCATAGCATAAAGCACCGCCGGGTGGACTTTGCCATCTTTGCCGGGAGGAGTAACTGCCACAATTTCCTTGACTCCGGCAGCTTTGGCGATACCGGCAGTATGGATAACGGTGGAAACCAGAGGTGCGGTTCCGCCGGGGATATAGACCCCCACCCGTTCCATGGGCACAAACTGTTCACCCAGCGTAACACCTTTGCGGACAACCTTTTTCCACGCTTTGGGTATACGCAGTCTGGCAAAGGACTGCACATTTTTCAACGCAGTTTTGATTGCCGCTTTAGCTGATTTATCCAACGACTTTTCAGCGGCGGCGATCTCGCGATCACTCACTTTAAACTCTGCTGGAGTAAGTTCAGCTTTATCAAACTCCAACGCATAACGCTGCAAGGCTTTGTCGCCTTCGCTGCGGACATTGTTGACAATATTGCGTACTGCATCTTCAATGGTTGCAGGATAGCTGGGGCGATTGTAGATCACCTCCAGCCCGGCAGCAAAATCACTTTTGCGGTAATCGAGTATTTTCATATTTATCCAGTTATTTTACAATTTCACAAAGCAGTTATCAATAAGCCTTGTGGTGCCGAATACTGCCGCCACGGCAAAGAGCAATTCTTTGCTGCTGCTGGTGGGTTCTTCCAGATTATCGGCATCTCTGACTTCCACATAATCCACCACGCCGCCGGCATTGCTTATGCGTTTTACGGCGTCTTCGATAACTTCGCTGACCGCCTTTACGCCCTCACTTTTGAGTTTGGCTTCGGCAGCAAAAACCGATTGGGAGATACTGCGGGCACGAACTCTTTCATCTTCAGTAAGATAGCGGTTGCGGGAACTCATTGCCACATTATCCGTATCCCGGATCAGGTCGCCCAGCACGATCTCCACCGGGAAATCCAGATCCCGCACCATGCGTTTGATAATGATCGCCTGCTGGGCATCTTTTTTGCCGAAGACCGCCACATCCGGCAGGGTCAGGTTAAAAAGTTTGCTGACCACGGTAAGCACTCCCCGGAAATGGATGGGGCGGCTTTTGCCGCACAACACCTTGGAAAGCACAGTTTCGTCCACCCAGATCGAGCGGTCGGAAGCGTACATATCTTCCGGCTGGGGTGCAAAGACTGCAGTTGCCCCGTGAGCTTCGCAGAGTTTGCAATCGTTCTCAAAATCCCTCGGGTACTTATCCAAATCCTCGGTGGGAGCAAACTGGGTGGGGTTTACAAAAATTGAAACGATCACCTCGTCGCCCCGTTCCCGGGCTATATCTATAAGTGACGCATGTCCCGCATGGAGAAACCCCATGGTAGGCACCAACGCTATGCGTTTGCCGGAGCGTTTGCAGTTCAAAGCATATTCCTGCAACTCCTTCGGCTGATGAAAAATCTTCATTTTACGCCTCAAACTGCCTTATCAGTCAACAATAAACATCCAGTTGTGCTTATCTTCGGCTTCACCGTACTGGATAGCCTTCAAGCCGTAGTAGAGCTTGCTGCTGACTTCGCCGATGTTGTCGCCGTAGGTAAAGACCTGATCTTTGTAGTAGATGTGATGGATGGGGGTGATGACCACCGCTGTACCGCAGGCACCGACTTCCGCAAAATCAGCCAGTTCGGACTTGTGGATCTTGCGGCGTTCAACTTCAATACCCAGATCCTGTGCCAGGGTCAAAAGCGAATCGTTGGTCACGCTGGGCAGCACCGAAGGCGATTCCGGGGTGACGTATTTGCCATCTTTGGTGATACCGAAAAAGTTGCTGGTACCGAATTCGTCGATATATTCGTGGGTGGCAGGGTCAAGGAAAAGTGCCACCGGGCAGCCGGCTTTTTTCGCCATCTTGCTGGAGTAAAGACTTGCCGCATAGTTGCCGGCACATTTGATATTGCCGGTGCCATGGGGTGCCGCACGGTCAAGTTCGTCAAAAATCAAAGCATCCACCGGCTTGATACCGCCCTTGTAGTAGGGGCCGGCGGGCATGACCATCATCACAAATTCATAGTCAAAGCTGGGTGATACGCCGATCTGGGACGAAGTACCGAACATCACCGGACGGATATAAAGCGAACCGTCGGTGCCGTAGGGCGGAATGTAGTCGGCATTATCTTTGACCACCATCCTGATAGCTTCCAGAAACATCTCTTCGGGCAAAGTTTCCATAAGGATCCGTTCAGCACTGCTGTTGAAGCGTTTGGCGTTCATCTGGGGGCGGAACACACCGATACGGCCGTCCTTCATGCGGAAAGCCTTCATGCCTTCAAAAATCGCCTGACCGTAGTGCATGCAGTTGGCAGCAACCGACATGGTTATATCGTAGGTGTTGAAAAGTTTAAGTTCGCTCCACTTGCCATCTTTGAAGCTGGCACGCACATTCGACCGGGTCGGCATAAACTCAAAACCAAGTTTGTCCCATTCAATATTCATAGTATCACCTCTTAAGTTAAAAAATTGGTTTTATCCTGACTTTTGTGAAAAATCAAAGTACGGTGGCACATCGTGGGGAATCTCGAGCCTTGCCGCAACCCTGCCCCCCGGTCGGGTACAAAAGAACACCCCCCCCGGCAGGGCGATGCAAAA
>JAZSHD010000069.1:0-8423 GCA_045533055.1 Victivallaceae bacterium
GGAACGACGCACACCAACTTGTCCTGGGGCAGAGCCGAAGGCAAGCGTTAAACTAACTTGTATAGAAAAATCATTTGCATAAATGCCTCAAATCAGTTTTTAGGCACTGTTTTTATTTATTGAGATATTGTTATGACTGAAATAAGAAAAAACTGGCACGATAATGCCTTTTTCGGCATTCATTACGATTTGCATGGACACATTGACGATCTGCCTGGGTTTTGCGGTAAGGTCGATGAAGAACAACTCTATCGTTTATGGAAAGAGATCAAACCCGACTGGGTGCAGTGCGACGGCAAAGGGCATCCCGGTTTTGCCACCTGGTTCTGCAAGACCGGCTGGTACACTCCGGAACTTGCAAAAGACGATGTAAGAGCTTACCGCAATGCATCCAAGCGGTTGGGCATTCCGCTGGGCATTCACTACTCGGGCTTGCGTGACGGTGTGGCAGTCCGCCACAACTCCGACTGGCACGCCGTCGGCAGCGACGGCAGCAAGACCCGCGACTGCATCTGCCTTACCAGTGATTATGTGGAGAAACTCATGATCCCGCAACTGCTGGAACTTATCGACGATTACGATGTGGATGGCTTCTGGATCGACGGCGACAACTGGGGGGCCACGCCCTGCTGGTGCGATCGCTGCCAAAAGGAATTCACCCGCCGTACCGGAATTACTGAAATACCCCGTCAATCCGGCGATAAATATTGGCACAACTACATGGATTTTTTCCGTGATCTCTTTACGGAGTATGTAAACAAATACACCAAAGCTGTCCACGATCGCAAACCGGACTGCATGGTGTGCAGCAACTGGATGTATTCGGTGCGTCAGCCCGAAGATGTGCGGGCAAATGTAGATTATTTGAGCGGCGACTTTTCGCCGAATTACGGTGCAGACCGTGCCGCCTTGGAAGGCAGATTTCTCGATGCAAGAAAAATGCCGTGGGATTTGATGGCGTGGGGCTTCACCCGCAGTACCCACTATGTGGATTGGGAAAGGACTTCGCTTTTGATGAAAACATTTGTGCATTTGAGTCAGGAACTTGCCGAAGCTGTCGCGCTGGGCGGCGGTACGATGGTTTATCTGGCTCCCATGCGGGACGGCAGAGTTTCGGAAGCTGAACACCGGGTGGTAAAACGGGTGGCAAACGAATTTGTGCATCCCCGCCGGAAATACTGTTTCAAAACTCAAAGTGCCAGCGAAGTTGCTCTGCTGCACCTTGCCGGCAGTTATTATGCACAGAATAATCCGCTTTACAACCTTGGGTCATCCCACGACGGGCTGGAAGGTGCTTTGCATATTATGCAGGAAACCCACCGGAGCGTGGATATAATTTCCTCGGAAGATACTCTGAAGCGTTTGAATGATTACAAACTTATTGTGCTGCCGGAAATTGTTGAAATTACTCCTGAAGAAAAAGCGGCAGTGCTTGAATTCGCTGCAAATGGCGGCATTGTATTCGGTACCGGAGCATACTTTGCCAATGAATTTGCCAACGAATTGAATATAATTCCCGATGGCGAAGCGATTGCCGAACCAACTTACGAACGGGTAAATATGATCAATCATCGCCGTAGCACTGCAGTCAGATTCAATGATGAAGGCTGCGATATGATCTGCCCGGTTCAGCCGGTCAAACCGCAGGCAGGCACCGAAGTTTTGGCCAACATATATCCGACCCGCGACGGTGAATGCGAACCCGGAACGGTAAAACCGGTGGCAACCGTCACCCATTACGGCAAAGGCGTGATCGCCGGGTGTTTCTGTCCGATATTCGGCTTGTATTCGCAAACGCACTACTATCTGCTGCGCGATTTGCTTGATGATATGATATGCCGAATCAGTTACGCCCCTGCTGTGCAGCTCGAAGCCCCGGAATATCTGGAAATGATCGAACGCAAACGCGACAATGCTCACCACATAAACCTGATCAACCGCAGCGCAGTAGAGGTAATGAATCCCCGGAGAATCATAGCAACCAGTCTGGCACCGGTCAACAATATAAAGATCAAAGTCAAAGACAACGGCGAATTCAGCAAAGTTACAGTGTTCCCGGAAGATGAAGGTTTGAGCAGCAAACGCATAGACTCCAACACCTGGGAAATAACACTGCCCAAGGTGGATATTCACTCGGTAGTAATGCTGAACAAGTAATTCAATCATTGCAAAAACGGCTGCAACTGATATTTGCAATAGAGTTTTGTTGTGTTATACTACTGGCATAACAAAGGAGTTTTTATTATGGACGATAAACAATTTGAAATATTTTACCGTTCCAGTGCCGATGATTCTATGCAGCCGGCACTTTTGCAGAAAGCCCGCTCCAGCGAGCCGCGTCCGCTTTTAGTAGCACTGCATACCTGGAGCAATGACCACTTTACCTGTTCGTGGGAGACATACCGTGCCTGCTGTGAAGAACTGGACTGGCATTTGATCTATCCGGCATTCCGGGGGCCGAACACCCGTCCGGAAGCGTGCGGCTCGGATCTGGTGGTCAAGGATATCGTTTCGGCACGGGAATATGCCCAAAGTGTATGCAATGTTGATGAAAAACTTATTTACCTTGCCGGTGGGTCCGGCGGCGGACATGCCGCTTTGCTGCTGGCTGGTCGGCACCCGGAGTTGTGGACTGCGGTATCGGCATGGTGTCCGATCTCTGATATTGCAGCGTGGCACAAAGAGTGCGAATCCCATTGCCGGAATTATCACGACCACATTGAATTGGTCTGTCAGGGTGATCCGCAAACCAATGAAGCCGCCCGTACAGAAGCAATCAAACGCTCCCCGATAACTTATCTGGCATCTGCCGCCGGTAAAACTGTTATTGATATAAGTACCGGAATCCACGATGGCCACACCGGCAGTGTGCCGGTAAGCCAGTCGTTCAGAGCATACAATCTTTTGTGTTTGCCTTCCGACCGCTTTACCGATGATGAAATTGCTTTTATGACTGCAAACGAAGAGATTCCGGAACATTTGAAATATACCGATGTAAACGAAGAAACGTTTGCCGAAAAGCCAATTCTGCTGCGTAGGACATCTGGAGCAGTACGCATAACGATTTTTGAGGGTGGTCATAATATCCTTGCCGGAGCGGCATGTGCCTGGCTGGCAAATCAGCAAAAAGCACTGATACCGGACTGGCAGCTGTGCAGCAGCATAAAAATCAACCAAGCCGAAGAGCTGGCACATTAACCCAATAATAACAGGATATTTATGAAGAGAAAGTATTTTTTTATGGCAGTAATCATTACCGTCGCGTCCCAGATCGTTTCTGGTAAATCGCTTTATCCGCAGGAGTTCAAAGTCTTTTTTTCTGACCGCATTGCAACTGAAAATGCCCAATCTTTGCGATATGAGGATGATGTGCTGGTGCTGGATGAAAAAATATCTGTCAAAGCTCAAAAAATGCGTATCAATGAAAAGAATATATTGGATCTGCGTGCAGCTGATCCAGAGAAAAAATTCAGCAAAGCCGCTATTTCGGCAGTTATTTATTCTGAAAAAAACGCTGTTTTGCGTATGGGCATGGGTGCTGACTGGTGGTTTGACTGCTACTGCAACGGCAAATATATTTTTGGTACCACCCAAGCAGGAAATCTTTTCTGGCCGCCATCGGTAAGCAGTTTTGTTTTTGAGATACCTTTGCGTGTCGGGCGTAATGAGCTGACGATCTTCACCCGTTCCGGTGAAGGCGGCTGGACTGTGGCGGTCGGAGAGCCTCCGGCGAATGCCGATCTCAATCAAACCCGGCAGGAACCGTTAAAAGCTAAAGTGTTGTATGGACCTTATCTGACCAATCCTGCTCCGACTTCGATAACTGTAAGTTATGTGGTGCAAGGCCGTCAGCCGCTGGAGTTAGAATACCGCAAAAAAGGCAATAAAGTCTGGAAAAAACTGCAGCTTTTGCGTGGCGGTCAGCTTATTGAAGATGAGCGGGTCATGCGGTTTGATCTTACTGATCTGCACCCTGATACGGTTTATGAATACCGTGTTCTTAAACGCATTGGCAGCGAATTGCGCGATGCACAACCAGATAAAGTGCGTACATTCAAAACATTCAGCAATAAACCGCAGGATTTCAGTTTTTGGATCATGGCTGATACCCAGACTCATAAACTGCACAAACTTGCCCAGCTGAAAAATCTGCTCCAAAAGCGTTCTGAACTGAAAAATGCCGATATGTTTGTGCATCTGGGGGATATAAGCAGTAATATGGATGATATTGAGCTGGCGTTGTTCGACAGTTTCTTTAAGGCCATTCCTTCCAATCAGCCCATCGTGGCGGTGCGAGGCAATCATGAATTTGACGGCGAACAAGCGGGGCGTTATCTGAAGTATCTCGGCAGCCGTGATCACAAAAGCTATCAGGCGTTCAAATTGGGCAATATATTCTTTATTGTTCTGGATACCGGCCATCATCTGCCCAAAGATTCCACTAACAGTTTTCAGAAGTATACCGGATTGAATGAACTGGATACTTTGTTTAGCGAACAGACTCTCTGGCTGCAGGAAGTAGTCCAAACTCCGGACTTCCGCAATGCTGACTGCCGGATCGTTTTTGCCCACGTTGCTCCTCACGGACAGGTTGATACCTTCAAACACATGATCCCGAGATTGCAAAAAATGACGGCACCGCTTTTTAAAGGCTCTCCGGCAAAATATCCAGTGGATCTGTGGTTTGCCGGGCATACCCACGTTTACAAGGTGGTTCAGGCAGATAAAAACTGGCAGTTCCCGGTGCTGATTCCCGGCGGTGGTGGCAGAAAGTCAGGTGATGCGGCGGCGGTGCTGGTAAAAATCAAAAATAACACCGTCTATCTGGAAACGATCCACAGTAACGGCAAAACCAACGACCGTTTTGTACTCAATACCAAAGTAATCCCCGCAGTATTGAAACCGGTAAAAACTCTGCCGTAAAAAAGTATTGCAAACTCTGTTATACAGCTGCTTTATTCAAAAAGTAAATTTCTTAATGCTTTTCAAAAAATTTGAGTTATATATCACTTTTGTGAGATAAGCTCGTGATCAATAACTTTCCTCGCTGATCCTTCGGGATCGGCGGGGTTTTCGTTTTTAAATTCTTAACTCAACAGGAGGTATGTATGAGAATTGAGAAAAAGACTTTGAATGATGCCCTGCGGGTGCTGGGCAAAGTGGTGTGCCAAACTGCACCGGTGGAACTGTATCGGGCGGTGCGGTTCGTTGAGGATGAGAACGGTATCCGGGTAATGGCTACGGATGGCGTGGAAACGGTTTCGGTGACTCTGGATGCATTTACTGAAACGGAGATTGATTTCTGTGTGCCGTTTAAGGAGCTGAAAGATCAACTTCGCATGGGGCGTTCGGAAATCCTGGAACTGACCGGTACGTTCATTGAGTTTCCTGCGTTTAAAGAACCGGCTGCCGATGCGGTGTCAGCGATACTTCCGGTGAACTTTGGAGAACTGCTGGTGCAAGCCGCTCCGATCATTGACCGTTCCGGTTATCGGCGTATTCTGCAAGGAGTTAACCTTTCCAGTGCAGGCGTTACTGCAACAGACGGTAAACAGCTGCTTCATCTGCCCTGCGCCTTATCCCTTGCCCAAGATGTAACGATACCGTTTCCGTCTGCGTTGCTGGCTGCCAAGACTTCTGAAATGGGTACACTTCAATGCAATTAAAAGGAAAATATAAGTGAAACTTTTTCAATTTTTTTATGGCTGTGTACTAAACATAGACGGATTTTTAAAATCTTATTTGATTTTCATTTTATTAGTGGTATATTTATTTTCAACAAGCCATAATTTCCGCTTGTATACTTCGGAAATTTCAAAGAAACCTGTATTGCCAATGGCAGCGTAGTGAAAAAATGAGTAATGAATTAAATAAATACCGTCGAAATTTGTTTCGATTATGTTATACAAATAGTTTCTTTCCGTTTCAACGTTGCAAAATAATTGGCAATAAATATCATGGTCAATGCAAAGCAATAAAAATCACTCATTACAGCCTTAGAATGAGCGAGAATGATCCATCCAAAGTAACTATTCTCTGGAATGGTAATCATAATTGGATTATGAAAATCAAATTGTTTTTTAACGGTAATATTTATATAAAACGTGTATTGATGAATAATTGTAATAGTATTTTTGAGATGGAACAAATTCTATTAAACCAAATACATTTAATACAAAGTTCGGAATACTTTGAAAATAACAAACATTTAATTACTGATGAGATTCCGTTTTAGTAGAAAACATACGTTCAGGAGATTTTAGTTGATAAATTTTAACAAAGTAATCTCCCCATCTAGTATATTGTCCGTTCCCTAATTTTGAATTTATTTTCCTAAAATTTGCATCTTGAAAAAACTATTTTGCATCCATTGCTCCAACAATATAAAAAAGGATTGTATTTGATTGTAAAGAATTTTTGTCGTAAGCACAAAATATTAACGATTCGTAGGTTTGAACCATAGGTTTTATTGCACTCACCTACCATGTTTTCTATGGTTTTCTTGGCTACTTTTTGGTTTTTACATCATATGTTTTAATTTTATCTTTTACTCGATAATACCCATCATAATTTTTTCCCATGTTATCGTCAACTATAAAATTGGGATTAACATGTGGAAACAAATGCTACATTATTTTTGCCATTACTTTATCTGCAACATCAATTTTTTTAGTTCTTTGATTTAAACGCATCTATATGGGGTTACTTGGATATCTTTTGTTATAGTGCTATATTGCAGTATCAAAAGCTTCAAGTATTTGAAAAAAACTATACTTCCCTTTTTTACAACAATCTTTTATGTAATTAATGTATTTAGAAAAAACTTTATTTTCTTGTGTATGGGTCTATTTTATAATTTCATTTACAGCCTATTGTATCATCGCAACATAAATCTGCTAATTTTCCATATCTACAGGAATCTAAATATATCCTTCTTCTGTTAAGTTGGGATAAATTGGTAACGCAATATTTTTCATAGGCGTGGCAATAGAAAAACGAGCGTCTGAACAGTACGCTCTGTATTCTTTTGCCAATTTTACGATATTCTTGATAAAATCGCTCATTCGGTAATTTCCTAATCTTCTACATCGTAATCAACTTTTGCTCTACCGTGGATTGTTGAAAAGCCATAAACCTGTGTACTGCCATAAACCTTTGCTTCGCCACAAACCTATGCACTGCCATAAACCTTTGCATGGTCATAAACATATGCATTGCCATGAACATGTGTACTACCATAAACCTTTGCATTGCCCAAAACCTTTGCATCGTCACAAACTCTTGCAAAGTAATAAACCTATGCATCTTCAAAAACCCTTGCTCTACCACAAACCTGTGCACTATCACAAACCTGTGCACTGCCATAAACCCTTGCATTATCATAAATCTATGCATTGCCAAAAATCAATACACTACCATAAATCCTTGCATTGCCATAAACCTATGCATGAGAAACCTATGCATCTTCAAAAACCTATGCATTGCCATAAACCTTTGCATTATCCTAAACCTTTGCATTGCCATAAATCCTTGCATTGTCATAAACCTTTGCATTGCCAAAAATCCAACAATTACCTTCTTGAGAAAGATTTTTTTCAGATTTTACGAAACCACCAAAATCACCTTTTTTAATATTGTCAAAATTTTTACATGCTTGAATTCTCCAAAGACCAACTTCTTTGTGATGAAAAATATATTTTTTACCTTCTTTCTATGCTCTATCTAATCGTGTTTGTTCAGCATTTTCATAATCGTGATATGGCTGAAAACCGCTTCCATCGCCTTCTTCATCTAATGCGTTTACTTCTTTTGCTATTTCCAATAACTATTTTGAAAGTCTATTTATAATAAAAAATCTCCCTTTTTTATTTTAGGGAGATTATAGAAAAATTAAAAAATCAGTCTATGTTTAGTACACAGCCTTTTTTATTAAAACATCAAAGGCGACAATCTTCTTACTGATTGTCTATGTCGGTCATAGTTGTATTGCAGAATGTTCTGAATTTGAAAGCTCTGCTGAAAATGCTATTTTCATAAATTTCTGTGATTTTTATGAAATAAAACAATTGAAAATGCTGTCTGTACAGTGTATATTACAGCAATAGGAGTAGATACCATGAAAGATATTACCAGCAGCGTTTACAGTTTTGAAGATCTGATACAGGGAAAATTCCTGTATGTTGACAAAACAGAATACATCTGGCAGTTAATAAAACCTGCCAAAGGGATGTATTTTTTGTCACGCCCACGCCGTTTTGGTAAATCGCTAACGGTATCAACCCTGAAGGCTGTCTTTGAAGGTAAAAAAGAACTTTTCAAAGGGCTGGCAATCTATGATAAGCCGTATGACTGGAAACCGTATCCGGTGGTTCATTTGGATATGAATGGGCGGGATTTCAGTACCCTTGAAAAAATGGAAGAGC
>JAZSHD010000086.1:0-38534 GCA_045533055.1 Victivallaceae bacterium
AGCCTTTTACGGCGAGCAGCGGAAGGCAACCCCCTAAAAAATCACACGCTCTTGCGGAATTTTTCCGCATGAGCGTGCCGGGCATAAAGAAAAAAGAGCAAAATGCAAGACTTCTGGAATTTGGTGAAGATGTGAAGAAAAAACTTTGTTTTTTGAGTGAAGTTGTGCTTCGCACAGTGAAGAGAAGACTTACGTCTTCGTTCGCCATTTTTTTGCAAAAAAAATGGCGGAGAGCGAGTCGCCCTTCACGCTACATCTTTTTCTGCTCAATTTGAGCTGTAACACCTTGATTGTCAACTGTTCATTCCAGTATTTATATAAAAATATCGGGAATTTGCAACCTGATAAAAAAGGCTCTTTCCGGTACTCTTAAGCTGTCAAATGGTACTTTTATGGCACCTATATTAAACCGTCTTGACATTACTTTTATTGAGATTTTTCTAACGCATTACCGTTCCAATCCTATAAAGATTTCTGTCGTTCAGCACTCATCTGACAGCAGACAACTTTCAGCATCCATGTTTGTTTAAGATGCCTGTATTTAATTTACGCCGCAACTGTTAGAAATGCAAATTCAGCATCCGAAAAGTACCGGATTTTTTGATATTCCTTCCGGATAATGTTTGTATTTTTCCGGACAATACCCTGTTTTTACCGGACTTTTGGCTGTGTCAAACGGACAATATCCCCTCTGAGCCGGACAGGGGTAACCGGACATTTAACCTCAAAAGTCCGTGTCCGGCTGAAGAAAAATCAAAATATATCCGGGGCTTTAACTTGCTGCTGCCCCCCACTGTTACAAATCTGTCTGGGCGGTTTGGTAAAATAGTACGGCAGGTTATTGAATTGCAACAGAACAGGTCTTTCACTGCTTATATATAAGGTATTGATCTTATTGGTAACAACGATTAAAACACCTTGAAGACTACCGGTCTCAACTTCTGAAAACTTTATAATTTTACAATCTTGCAACATCCCATGCGCAACAGAAAGGAGGCGCATGAGATGAATAACAATTTGATCCGTCACCAAACCGTAATCCTCATCGGAAAAATTCTGCACCCCTTAACCGAATCCAATCTGATTCCTTTTCCGGAATACAGAGAGATCATCGCCCAATTAAAGCATATTGCCGCCAAAGGTGAAGCTTTGCCGGTAGTGGTGCCCAAATTGGTAACTACCGAGGAAGCCGCCAACATGCTTGGTATAAGCGTGGCGAATTTCAAAAAGCAGGAACCGTACCTGCCGTTCACAAGGAAATACGTTGGGCATGGCATCCGTTACCGCAATACAGATATAATCCGCTTCATCTTGAGCGATGATACAACCGTTGAATCCGACATTTCAGAAACAAAGTAAAACCTATCTGTTCCTGTCAGTAGAGTTGCTGACAGGAACAGGTGCGTGAAAGTGTTTTATTCTGGTGTTGTTTATTAAAAAATCGCATAACACGCATGTAGTAAAAAAAATAAAAACCGTGAATTCAAGTTGTTAATTATTCCGAAAAAATTTACGATATGAAACTCTATTTAGGAAAGTCGTAGCCTGTTAATTGTTTAAAACGTCTTTTGGCGGCAGGCGATGGGAATGGCTCACCTTTTGCTATCCAATCTTCAAAAATTGGCATATGGGTTACATGATCAAAAATTAATGCACCTTTTTCAAGCCATATACTTACAATTTCTAATGGCTCAATGTTTTCCAAATCAAACTCCTCTTGGGAAAAAGCAATCAAAGCTCTATCTGTGGTTGAAATTGCAACATCACTTACATTGGGCTGAATATCTGGTAGCAGTAAAGATAAAATTACCACAGATTTATCTTCTCTGCTTAAATTATAACAGGAATGTTCTTGAAGGCTAATATTAACAGCTGCGCTGACATTTTTGTACTGCTCGGCATTAATTACATGTCCCTGCGGAATAGGCTTTATTACGCCTCGATATGTATCGCGCCAAGGGTATTTATCCTTAAATTTTCTAGTCTGAAATATTTCATCGAATACTTCTTGGGTTGTGCAACACTCATAGCAACTATCACAAAACATTGCTGGATTTAATCGCAATAACATAAGGATAGAACATGTATCAGTAACAATGATCATTTAATACTATCCCGTAACTTTTTCAATTCTTCCAGCAATGCTTGTCCATCTTCGCCATTAGATAAATCAAATATTTGAGCAACAAAACGTGCCGTCATATTTTCCAAGTTGGGTAATAAAAATTCTTTGAAAAAAAGCAAAGAAAACGTATAATAATTCAGACAAACATCTTTTTCAGATGCTGTACCTGGAGACAATATGTTACCAATTTTCCCAATACAATTGTTAATACTGGAACTTATAGCTTTAATTTGATCCTTTGTATAGTGCCAGTTTACTTCAATTCCACGGCGTTCAAAAGATTTATATAATCCAAGCACAGAAAAATCTCTAGCATATTTGACGATGATATTTTTTTGAGTTTCTTTATCAGCTTGATTTAATTCCATTTGTAATTTATTAAGAAAATTATCTGGGAATTGGGCTAAATCTGCTACCTTATTGCAAAAATCATCTTCTGTTTCCTCAGTATCATTGTTACGGCGAACTGAATGACAAATTTCATGCAAAAGCACAAAAATTAAATCCGGAACAAAAGATTCTGTATCGACGAAGATAACAGGCACACCATTTATCCTGCGATGAAATGCGTATACTTCTGATAAATTATTTGAAAATTTGCGAAAAATAATACAAATCCCTAATTTATGGGCAAGCTTAAATACATCGCCATAGGTCATTGCAGATATTTCATCAATTCCAGCAATTGCTCTAAATTGCTTTGATAATTGCTTAAATTTATCTGTTGATAACTCGCAGACTTGAGAAAATACCAAAGAATCGTTAGAAATGATATTGCTATACTCTTCCGCAAGAGCATTTGCTTCGTCAAAACTATTTTGATTTACTAACGCATTGTGGGCTGGCATAAATTGGGGCGATGCAACAATAGTATCTTCAAATAAATCTGCTATTGAGATCTGCAATTCTACAGCAATAGCAAGCAACAACTTTCCATTGGGGATATTGCCTTCATTCACCCAGCTACTAAAAGACTGCCGCGAGACCCTAATTTTGTTACAAAATTCATCTTGTGATCTATATCGGCTTTCCACAAAATTTTTTAATTTTTCGCCCAGCCATTTCATTCTAACTTCCTCCATCTTCTCTATGTATAAATATATATCATAAAAACTAAATGTCAATTTTTTTTTACATTTTGCATATTTTTTTATGCATTTACCCCCAAATTCACTGGGTTCGTTGTTCCAAACCTCCCCAAAAATAGACGGCATTGCTGCTGAAATCGTTCATACAATAAATTTGAAAATCAAGTATTGAGTTTCTAATTCTCTGTAAAATTAGTTTTTACTCATTTGGGTATTCTTGAAGAAAACAACTCCCGCTGTCTTTTGGGTGCGTTGCCCTTGGTATTATTCTTGGCAAGGTAACTGGCTCTTCTGAAGCAATCATTTTTCTTATCTTCCATTTCGGGATCATCTTTCCTCAACATAACACCGTTAACTTGCTTTTCTCCGGTTCTGCTGGTGGTGCAGTCATCAATCAAGCCATAACCGTTTTCTCTTGCCGGTAAGCCCAAAGTGCTGTCCCATAATTTTTCGGCTGTCTGGATATGGTTATGGATGTTCTGCGTTTTCTGTCCGTCAAGTAACAGAGCCACATGGTAATGCTGATGTTTCTCTTTGGATTGTTCCCGTACTGCGATATACTGCGGTTTCAATCCCTGTCTGGAAAGGTTCTTCATAAACTTGGCTTGAAACTCTCTGAATACTTCATTGTCTGCATGATCGTATCCTTCCGGGAATCGTACATCTAACCTCATAAAGAAAACTTTACTTTTGGTTTCTTCTGCATAATTAAACTGTCTTTCTATTTCATTAAGTATTTTTGTATTACATGATAAATTTCTTTCTTTATCTGTCATAATAGAGTAGTTGTGATAAGTGTTTTCTGTTGTATTCATTTTTTGTTTTCTCCGTGTTGGATAATGTTTTTCTTTAAGGTACTACCAATATACCTTGACTGATTTGGAAGCGAAAAATTAAAAATTGTCAAGCCCAATGAAAGCCAATAACAATTTTTTGCTTTCCATATTATGACTGCATTAACTGAAAAAAAGAGAGCCAACAAGACTCTCTCTGTTTTGAGTTCAGAACTCCAATCCGCAGTCGCGGCAGATATAGCCGTCGTCCCAGGGAATTATATCGTCTGAATTACAGTCAGGGCATCTCATTATGCTGCTCTCCATTGGTAATTGCAGTTGGTGCAGCGGTACATCCGCATTACGTTTTCGTCGATGAGTTTGCCTACGGTGTTTCCGGCTACTGCTCCGCTGGCGGCTCCTATGAGTATGCCTAAAACTCCTCCGATTGCGGTGCCGATTCCGGGGCAGAACAAGCTGCCGACTGCGGCTCCGGTTTTAGCTCCGGCGGTGGCTGCTACATAGCCTCCGGCACCGGCTCCCAGCAGCGTGGTTGTTCCACGAATGGTTGTTACGATATAAGCTTTTGATTCACATTTCGGACATTCCATTTTTATCTTCCTATTTATAATGTTAAAGACCGGGAGTTTTTACACTCCCGGGATGACTTGTTACAAACTGGGTGCATCACTTCCAGCCGGTCGCCGTGCGAGGCGTGCGGGAATTATTTCCACAAAGCTGGATATTTACCATCCAGACCAAAACAATGATTCAACGCCGAATAAGCGTGATCCACCCTTTGCGGCGTGTACTTTTTGATCGTTTCGGTAAAAGCATTAAGTAAGCTCCAGCGGGTAGGTTCGGCAAACTCTTCATGCCGGGGATTCTTGAACTCTTTGAATACCGGCACGATGTCGCTGCTGTTGATCGCTCCCAATTCTGCCGCTCTAACAATCCGTGATCTGGCTTCATCATCGTTTTTCAGATAGATGATTTTAAGGTCTTCACAGACGGTTTCCAAAGTTAAGAATTCATTTTCCAGCTCATCCATCGCCACATCCACCAGTTCGGTCAGTTCTATCCGTGAAGTATGCCGCCGCTTGATTACGGTGGTTCCGCCAAACGCAAGATTACTGCACACAGTAACATTGATTCCGGCAGAGAGACCGACTGCAAAACTTTTGTCGTGCGAATTACGCAGACCGATGCAACGGCTCCAATCTGTACTGTTGCTTTTATTGATCCGCATCACTCCGAACATCTTCTGACCTTCACGAGCCAGACCAAAGTTCTCGTTAAGAATCTGCCAGTTGTGGGCTTTCACCACCTCGGTTACAGCTTCGATTACTTCCATGTGCGGAACTGGCTTCCAGCTTTCTGTGCAACCGGGAGTTGGAACAAGTGCGACCTCATCCCGGCTGACAAACTTACCGTCAGACATCATCATCAATCCCATAATCACCTCCACTTTTTGCAACGGTCAGCGTATGGACAATCACCGCAGCTGAACCCGGTTTCGTTAGGATAGAAGTTACCGCTATTAACGCTTTTCTCGATCTGGTTTGCCAGAAAGACAAAGCGATCAAGTTCATTATCCGTCCGCAAGGTGTAATAGTTGTTGACGGTCGGCGACTTGGCTTTGGTAATGACATCGAATCTGAACAACGGTTTTTCTCCGTATTTCTGTTTGAAAGCATAGCAAAACGCTGTGGCTTGCAGATCTTTGTCTGCCTTACCAACCGGCCATTTCGCCGAAGCGGTCTTCCAGTCCACAATGCAGTTTTCTTGCCCGTCGGTAACCACAAGATCAAACTCGCCAATTAGTGGTTTTGAAAGCCCTGGAACTGTTACCGAAAAGCTTTCTGCAACCCGTTGGACTGAATAATCATCCAGCCAATTTTCGCAAGCAGCTTCTACCATTTTAAAGTCAGTTTGCAGAAGCGAATCGTAAGTTTCGGATGCCTTCAAAACAAGGTTTTCAGCAGCATCAGTTTCAGCTTTGAAGTAGTCCTCAAACACATCGCACACCTCTCTTTCGGACATAAAACTACCAATCCTCGCCCGTTCCGACAACGCCGCATGAAACGCCCGACCAAACGGAAAACACGCATTAGTGCGTTCGACCGGAGCGTTATCAATATAGCGGAATTTATATTTCAGCGGACAGGTTAAATAACACTGCATTGCTGAATACGACCAGTGCGGCAGCTCACGCAATTTATCAAACCGCATATTACGCTGCCTTCCATTGTTCGATCAAAGTCGAACACTGCTTTTTGCTCAACTGGTCAATGCTGGCAACACTGTTTTGAACGGCGATCTGCTGCGGAGTAATACCTCGGCGGCTCGCCAAAGTGAGCAGATAATTGATCTGTTTTGGACTCGCTGGGGTACTGCCTTGAACCGGCTGATTCGGAGTGTTTACAGGCGGATTGTTTCCGCTCTGTAAGGGGCTTTTGCCGTGCAATTCAGCTTCAACCGAACTCCGCACCATTTCAAAAGTTTCGTGGATTTTACCGTTAAGCTGTTCTGCCGAAAGACCATCCGGCAGCTCAACTTCGATCGAAGCGTGGTAACTCTGACTGGTGTACTCGCCATCGGCGGGAACTTTTTTGGAATAACTTGCGTTAAGTTTCAACATAGTTTCTCTCCTTTAAAAATAGAAAAGGACAGGCGGCACGATACCGTCTGTCCTCAAGTTTTTTTATTGCTTAAATTGCCATGCGGATGCGTTCGATTGCCCGCTTGGCTTGGATGAAGTCCCGTTCTTTCTGCCGCTGCTGAATCTGCACTTCTTTGACCTTGCGGGAAAGCATAGCCAAATCATCAAAAGCGACTTTCAGTTTGAGCTTGAAAGCTTCAATACTGTTGCCCAATTCATCCAGCGGATTGAGTTCAGTTTCGGGATTGTGGGCGACCATCTGCACCGGGGCAGATCCGACAGTTTGAATGTTTTCCATAGTTTTTTCCTCCTTGTTGGGCATGGAATTTACATTTTTAGTTTGATTGATTACACGCATAGGCATAGCCACATAACGCCCATCGCCACCTGTCGCCAGAATCGGCAGCAAGCCAGCTGAATGAGCGTGCAAAGTAGAGTTGCCCTGCAAGAACATCCGAAGCAATACTTCCCGATCCAGCGTTAAACCGATTTGCGGCAATGCTCCGGAATACTCGGCAACTGTATTGATTGTATTATTCGGCAGAATGCAGGATTTGAGCGTAACAGCATTGTCCGCGGGAATAACCTCAACGCCATTGGAACCTTTCTGCGGTGGAATATTTTTCAGCCAGGCTAAAACCTGTTCCGGCTCGGTGAATTTGATGTGATAATCCAACGCATTGGTTTCTGGAATAATATTTTTCCATTCCGGATACATCCCGACCAATGCTTTGCCCTGCCACATAAAAGAACCGATTTCCAGCTTGAACATTTTATTGTTGCCGCTCTTCCAAGTCCATAAATGTCCCGGTTCGTTGAGCTTGGCAGCAAGCAATGCCAGCGGAAACGACAGAGTAATGCTTTCTGCCAGATTAAGCGGACAAGGCAAGTTCAAAAGCTGTTTGCCGTCGGTAGCCGTAATGCCAGCAGTAGAGAGATTCACGCCTTGCAAAATTTGCCGATAGTTGGAACGATCAAT
The DNA here is from genome assembly GCA_045533055.1 of Victivallaceae bacterium. Classification (GTDB taxonomy): domain Bacteria; phylum Verrucomicrobiota; class Lentisphaeria; order Victivallales; family Victivallaceae; genus SIG78. Next base: position 7,628 of record JAZSHD010000086.1, read on the forward strand.
CACCGCCGCCGCTTGCGAAACCAGATCGCAGAAGTTATCCGGCAAAGGTGTTTCCAAGGCATCCCCCGGAACAGCTTCAAGCTCCGGAAATTCAATAAGCGTTCCGGAAAGTTCCACATCATTGCGGGCAATGCGTACAAGTTCCCGAAGTTCGCGAAACTCCACACAAAAGTCCACCGGTTCAAAGACCTTTGCCGAAAGCCCAAGCGAAACAACTTCAACGCCATCAGCTGCCATAGCCCGAACAACACCATGTCCGCCAACAAACCGGATAGAGCGATAAAGTTCCACCGGTGAAGTTTGGCACACCACTTTGCCAAGCACCCGCAAGGCATCATTCAAAACACGCTTTTCAATTCTCATTTTTACCTCCATGAGTTTGGTTGAAAATTTAAAGACAAAAAACCCCGCCAATCCCGAAGGATCAGCAGGGCTGATTATTCACAGAGGTAATATATAAGTAAAATCAGATGATAGCTGTTACATTAGAGATCCCTTCCGTTATTTGTTAGTAGGATTTTGATTTTTTCGCAGCTGGCGTGGAGGTGTTCCATATTCGCGACTTATCAATTTGGTCAGGTGGTTGGAGTCGTAAAAACCGCAAATAGCGGCGATTTCACTGATGCGTTTGTCGGAGGTACGCAGTAATTCTTCTGCCAGTTCCAGCCGTTTGTGTTGCAAATATTCCTTCGGTGCGTAGCCAGTTAGCGAGCGGAAATGGCGAAAAAGTCCGGTTCGCGACAGATTGCAGAGTTTTGCCAATTTTTCAATGGAAATATCTTCCGTAAAATGGAGATTGATAAATGTTACTGCCCGTGCGGCTGCAGAAAGGTTCTCATCAAAAAAAGTCCTTCCACCCATTTGGATTATTTTTATCAGCAAAGTAATGAACATACCGAATGCGCAAAGGTTTTTACCCGGATTGCTGCTGTTGATCTCATTCTCCAGCATCTCTGATAGCGTTTCAATATGCATCATTTCATCTTCCCGGATATGTACCTGCGGTTTTTCCGGATGTTCCCAACATATCCGCGGCGCAGTGAAGTGTCGGAACATTCTCAGTTCGCTGCTATCCAATGGGGGCAAAGGCAGTTGTGCTGCTTGATAAAGTACATTGATGATATGCATATCGCTGCAATTTTCGTACGCATGAACTACGCCAGGCGGCAGCAGTAGTATGTCGCCGCGCTGCAAGTTATAAGATAAACCATTGACCCAATGCGATGCTCCACCGCTTTCGATCACGATCACCAGTTCAGTCGCATCGTGCGTATGAAAATTGAATTTCCGGTTGGTACGGTTTATCCGCTTGACAGCAATATCAAGCCGGGAGAGATACGGATTTCTTTTCAGAGAATTTTCTTGCATAAAATTTTCCCGAATATATCAGTTTGGAACTAATATAATATTTTTTGGTACTTGTGTCAAGGTTTTATTCGTTTTTTTTTGTATATTTTTGTTATCAGTAAATATTCAACATAAAAACTTTAACGGAGGTTTATATGAAAAGTAAAAGCTTTACCCTGATCGAACTCTTAGTCGTAATTGCCATTATTGCCATTCTGGCGGCAATGCTGCTGCCGGCTCTTTCGGCAGCGCGGGAACGTGCCCGCAATGCCAGCTGTGTAAGCAATCTCAAACAGATCGGTCTTGCCAGTCATATGTATGCTGCCGCCAGCCATGACTATTTGCCTACTACCTACAACACCAGCAAAAAATGCAACTTCCGTCACGGCGACCGTTTTTATTATGCTCATTCGGTATTTCTCAAAGGTTCAGCCTTTTCCGTCGGTAACGCTTTGATTTCCCATATGGCATTAGAGATCGAAACCAACGATGCCGGTAAAAGTGTTGCTAATAAATACTTTATCTGTCCTTCGGCACCGGAAGGTAATTATCCCGGGCATGAAGCGGGTGCGGAAGGGGCTATTGCTTACTTGTATGCAACCGAGTCCCCGGAGTCGGCAGAACTTTATAGATTCAAGATCGATAATACCGTTTACCCCCGCGAATTGGTTGGGCGCGATGAACCCAATGTGATTATTTGGGCAGATAAGATCAAAGGCAGTGGAAATTCGTTGGAAACCACGGTTGGAAACAATCATCCCAAAACGGTCAATGCTTTGCAGATGCAGGGCAGCGTTCAGAGCTCTGCCATTCCATCCGGCTATGATTTGTCGAACCGTTTAGGCGGTTGGGGCTATTATTTCAGCGATATTCAAACTTGGCAGTAAACTGGTACAGTGATGAAAATTTTTATTGCTCTTCTGCTGACAGTTTCGGTCGGTTATGCAGTGGCGACCGAAACTGTTTGGAACACCCCTGAAACGCTTGGACAATGGAAATCATTGAAAAATGTGCAGTATCAGGTAAGAGAAAATTGCGCTAAACTCTCCGGTATCGGTTTGGATGCCGCCATAATGATCGCAAATTTAAAGCTTGATCCGGCTTGGTATAATACTTTTACTTACCGCTATCGGGCAAGTGGAATCAATCCTTCCCGCGGGCAATTATATTTTGCCAACGAAGGCATCCGCTTTACTGCCGACCGGATGTGGCGCTTGCCGCATATGATCGCCGATGGCAAATGGCATACCGCCACGGTGACTGTTCAGAGTATAAACAATCCGGATATGTGGTTCAAAGGCGGCAAGGTCACAGCTTTGCGCTTTGACCCCACCGATAAGGCAGGCGGCGAAGTGGAAATCTCCGAACTGAAACTTTCGTTTGTTCCCGGCAACGGTGGCGACATAAACAATGTGCAGAAGTCTGCAGCGCTATGGAACTCTGCCAATAAATTTGATGGATGGAGTGCCGACCGTAATCTGACCTGTCAGGTAACGCCGGAGGGCTTGAAACTCAATTTACTCAAACGGGACAGCCGGATCATCAATAAATCTCTGATGCTTGACCCGCAGGAATTTAATACTTTTGTTTACCGTTATCGTGCCACCGGAACCGGTAATGATGCGGGACAACTCTTTTTTGCTGCCGATGGCGGAAAGATCGCCCACAATACGTTGTGGCGGCTGCCCCGACTGATTGCAGACGGCAAATGGCATACTGCGGTGGTGACTGCCGACCGGCTGGTTGATGCCGGAGCATGGTTTAATGCCAAGCGCATTACAATGTTGCGTTTTGATCCAACCGACAGTGCTGCCGGCGAAGTGGAAATTGCTGAGATCCGTTTTGAAAAACGTTCTGACGTCAAAAAAAAAAGTGAGCCTGCCGGACAAGCCTGGCAGCCGTTGAAAATAAAGCCCCTACTGGATGCTCCCCGGTGGACGGCGGTGAAGCCCGGATTCGGCAAAGATATAATTGTGCCCTCCGGAGTTACGCTGAAACAGAAAACTCAACCCGCCGTCCCTGCCAGTTATTTCAAGGGGCAGATGATCTACGAAGCCAACGATGTATCGCCGGAACAGGCTGCTTATATGGTCAAGCGCAACATCAAGCACACTTACTGCGACTTTTTTCTGCGTAAAGAGTTTGAACTTAAATCTGATCCGATACAGGGCAATGTGCAGATAGTTGCCGATGATTGGGCGGAACTTTACATCAATGGTCAGCTTGCCGGTTCAGTCAAAAGTTGGTCTACGCCGCAGGAACTGGATGTAAAAAAGTTTTTGCGCAGCGGCAAAAATGTGTTGGCTATCCACTATCGCAACGAGCGCTCTGCGGGCGGCGTTCTGGCGGAACTCTTTGTGCAGTTTGCTGACAAGAGTTTTGTGCGGATAAATACGGATAAAATCTTTGTCGGAACCGTTGCGCCGGATGATAATTGGAATCAGGTCAAAACCGATTTGAGCAGTTATAAACCGGTCAACGTGCTGCCGCCGCCCCCTGCGGCACCATGGGCGCAGAAACTTTCCTACAAAGATTATGCTGTACCGCAAAAAATTCTTGCCTGCAACCTTACACCCCAAACGGCTGCCGCCGGAGAAAATTTGCACTACGCCTTTGATTTTTACGGCAACGTCCCCCAGCTGCCCTTTGCGGCAGAAGTGAATATCACCCGCAACGGCAATTCTTTATGGGAAAATAATATTGAAGTAAATGAACGCAATGTAACTCTGCTTGCCGACGGCTGCTGGCGTTTGAGCGGCGATATAAAAATCCCCCTTTACACCGCAGGCGGAAATTGCAATCTGGTAATTGAGTCCGGTTCACTTTATATAGCCGATGGTACCCCGGTACAGAAACCCTTTACCCTGAACCCGGTCAAGCAAGTACCCGGCTATGAAAAAGAGCCGGTCTGCGTGGTGAAAAATGGTCCTTACGGCACTTACTTTGAACTTAACGGCACCCCCTTCTATCACCTTGCCGGACGTTCCGCTACATTTTTTAAGCCCGATCCCCCCATCAATACGGTAGTTGTTCAGCCCGCCTGGTGGGAGTGGTGGACTCCGGACGGAAAATTGAATCTGGAAATCTTTGACCGCTGTGCGGAAGCTGCCCGTTTGGAAGAAGGCGCAAGTTATTTTATATTCGACCTGACTATCTGCATAGCGCGGGCGGTTTTGGCGAAATATCCGGATGATATCTGTCGCGATGATCTGGGTGAAATTGTTCGTGACGGTTACTCCTCCCGCCGCGACTGCCACTCTTTCGGCTCCCACCGGGTATTGGAAGAAATGCGCAAAACAATGCTCCACGCTATTGATTATCTGGAAAAAAGTCCCTATGCCAACCGGATCATCGGTTACCGTATTTGCGGCGGCCACACTATTGAGTGGCTGGGCTGGAGTGCCGCCAAAGGCCGGGCGCTGGATTTTTCGGCAGCGGCGCAGAGTGCCTTCAAGAAATTTGCAGTGCAGAACTATCCCACTTTGCAGGATACCACCATACCCACGCAGGCGGAACGGCAGACTCTGGATAACAATGAATTGATTTGGGATCCATCTAAACACCTTAAAGCCATTGCCTATAACGAGTACACTTCTGATGCAGTAGTCAATTACGTTATTGAACTTTGCAATTCAGCCAGAAAAGCGGTCAAACAGCGCAAACTGGTCGGCACTTATTACGGCTACACCATGACTTTGAACAGTGACGGCCGTTCGCAGATGCGCGCCCATTATGCGCTAAAAAAACTGTTGGAAAGCCGTTCGGTGGATTTTCTGATGTCGCCCCAGCCGTACAACGTCCGCAGCTTCGGCGAGACCTACGGCGATATGAAGCCTTTTGCCACGATGAAAAAATACAACATCGTACCGTTCCACGAAGATGACACCCGCACTCACATGGGTAAAAACGGAGTCGGGCACAGTCAGGCACCCAATGCAGAACTTTGTGTGGAAGTCCTGCGCCGCAGTATGGGTTTCAATCTTTGCCGCAATCTGCCGATCCTTTATATTCCCATGCCCGGCAGTTATGAATTCCCTGAAGCGCGACGCGACTTTAAGATCACTCAAGCCGTCGGGCAGCATTGTTTGGAAAAACAGGTGCTGCGCAAGGCTGAAATAGCTTTGATCGCCAGCGAAAAATCGGTGCTTTATTCCCCTGCCAATCACCCTTATATGGCAACGGGCATCATCCAGCAGAGTTACAATCCGGAGGGAAAGATCTCGCTGGGGCGCCGGGATGCGGTGGCTGCTTTTGCCGGAGACAGTTTCGGACGCAATTATAATTTGTGGGGGCGTTTGGGCGCACCGGCAGATTATCTGCTGGCGGAAGATATTTACGACAATCCGGGCGATTATAAAGTTTATGTATTTGTCAACGCAACTTTTGCGGATAAAAAACTTATTGAAGCCGCGCGCCGCCTCCGCAATAAAGATTGTCTTATCCTCTGGATGTATGCTCCCGGCTATACCGCTCCTGACAGCAACAGCCTTGATAATATGAAAGCGCTTACCGGACTTGATTTCAAGAAAGCTCCGCAGATAATGCTCCCGGCTTTGACAATGAATGACGGCAGAAAAATGGGCGTGGTTTCCGCACGGATGGCTCCGCTTTTTGCTGTGACCACCCCCAATGGAGAAGTGTTGGGCCGTTACGAAGATAATTCGGTAGGGGCGGCTGAATACAAAACCGGCCGAGCCGTTACAGTGTTTTGCGGAGTGTGGCGGCCGGATATGGCGTTCTTGCGCCAGATCGCCCGCCGCGCCGGAGTCAAACTCTATTCTGAAAGCAATGACCCGCTGGAAGCCAACGAAAACTTGATTGCCATGCACGCCCGGTCGGCGGGAACCAAAACTGTTGTCTTGAACAAAAAATGCGATATTTTGGATGTTTTTAACTGCAAGATTATCGCCCGTAATGTGGATAAATTTACTTTCAACTCAAAACTGCACGAATCATGGCTTTTTTACTGTGGTGACGATGCGGATGAGTTACTGAAAAAGATCAAGGATATAAAATGATTCATTTTACTGAAAAAAATGTTGTATTGCGTAACACCAGAGTTCTGGTAGATTTTGAACTGGATGCTTTTGCCAATCTGCAAATCGAAGTAGACCTGCAAAGAGCCGCTGATCTGGAAATCGTTATCGGCGAAGTCCGCAGCAGCGACAACTCCATCGACCGCGCCCCCGGCGGCTTCCGCAAAGTGGCGGTCATGCAAAAAAGTCTGCCGCAGGGCAAAAGCACTTTTGCCTTTGATATACCTTTGCACCAGTCACCTTACTGGCACACTGTCACGGTACGCCCCCCCCTGGAAGCAGGTAGCGAAGTTATGCCTTTCCGGTATGTGGAAATCAACGGCGGTGAAGGTTCTGCAAAAGTTATCCGCAAAGAACTTTACGGCGAATTTGATGACTCTGCTGCCGACTTCAAGAGTTCCAGCGACAACTTGAACCGCATCTGGGATTTCTGCAAATATACAATGAAAGCCACCGGCGCCTTTGGCGTTTACATTGATGGCGAAAGAGAACGCAAACCCTACGAAGGCGATGCTTTTACCAATATGCTTGGCGATCTTTGCTGTGGCGGCAGTTCCCAGACCGCTTATGCCACTTTGCGTCTGCTTTTCAACTCGCCAACGTACCCCACGGAGTGGCAGCTGCTGGCACCGTTCCTGCTGCGGGAGTTTTATTTATACACCGGGCGGACTCAGGATTACAAAAATCTTTTGCGATTGCTGACCGTCAACTTCAAACGCCTGATGAATGAAGCCAGTTACGATTATCTGTTGCGGGACGGCGCCGCCAAAGGGGATGCCAGAACTTCCGGCGGCGGGCGGCGCGATATTGTGGATTGGCCGGTTGCAGAACGGGATGGTTATGAATTAGGTGCGGTAAGTCTGGTGCCCAACACTTACTGGTACGGTGCGCTCAACGTAATGGCAGAATTGACCAGAGAAGCAAGATACATGACTTGGGCGGAAAAGGTGAAAGCCGAAATTTTCCGCACGATGTACCGCCCTGATCGGGGACTTTTTGTGGATAATCCCGAATCGGAGCATACCGCTTTGCACAGTGCGTTTTTTCCCATCTATTTCGGCTTGACCGACAATATTGATGTGGAACCGCTGAAAAAACTCATCCGCTCCAAAGGTATGGTATGCAGCGTTTACGGCGCCCACTTCCTGATTGAAAGCTGCTACAACTGCAATATGGCAGATCTGGGTTTTGAATTTCTAACCGGCAATGGTTTGCGAAGTTACAACAATATGATCGCCCAAGGTGCCACTATGGCCATGGAAGCGTGGGATAACAGCTTGAAGCCCAATCAGGATTGGAACCACGCCTGGGGCGCGGCACCCGCCAATCTTATTCCGCGTTGTATAGCCGGGATCAAGCCGTTGGAGCCGGGCTTCCGCAAATTCTCTGTAACTCCGCATCCGGGCAATCTCAAAGAGTTTTACTGCAAACACCCGACACCATATGGAACGATCGAGTTGAAATACAAAGACGGCACTTGCCAACTTACGGTACCGGCAGGAACAACTGCAGTAACCTCAAACGGGGAATTGTCAGCAGGAGTACACAACTTCAAGCTTTGAAAAAATCAGGTATCAAAAGATTTGCAAAAAAATAAAAACTATTGCGTGGTGGTTTATGGCAATTAGCAACGATGAATTGAAGGATCTTTTTCAGGATTTTCAGTGGATTGATGATATTCCGGAAGATCAGAAAAAACGGGATGAAATATGCTTGGAGGCTAAAGCCGCTTTGTTGATTGAAGCTAATTGCACCAGCGAACGCTTCCCGGCCTTTATCAGGTTGGCGGAAAAGATTGGCGACAAATACAAATTGCCGGAAAGAGTATCTATTCACTGCCAGGAAACAGATCATAATTATACCCCAATCGACTTTGATATTTCCTGTGATTTATTTGTAGTGGAAAAAGTATGTAACAATGATAAGTATTGGGATATGGCAACTTGTATAAACAACGTTGGTAACTATATTCAAGAGTATTATGATTGTTCAGTCCTTGGCGGTAATTTGAATAGTGAGAATGAACGAATAAATGCTATATTTCGATATTCCGACGAATTGCAAAATGCTTTTTACGCGAAATATCCGTCCTTGTATTCTATTTGCAAAGAACTGACTCCTTATAAAACTGATGCACAGATGTGTCGCTTCTGGGGCGGCACATCTGATGCTTTTGACAAAGTCAAGCCCCGCAATATGTATCCGGATTATATCTGGGGCAATAATCAATTGGTGAAAAATACGGAGCAGGAGCATTGGACGGATGCCCGGTTGGAACAATATGCATTTCAATTTTTGATTCCATGCCAAACTCCGCTGCAAAGTGATTTTGCGTTGAACAATCGCTGTTATGAAAACTGGTATTATCAGGTGTTTCCGTTTCGTAATCAATACGGCGAAACGATTATGAATGTTGTCAAAATATACGATTCGGAAACTCAAAGCAAAATACTCCTTCCGATGACCACCTGGATCCGTAATAACAGTGCCAAGAGTCAAATCTTCTGCGTACCCTATCCGGCAGATAAAACGCCGCTTTACAACTTGGATAAACTGCTTGCCCCGGAATGTGAAACTGTAATCCTGTGCGACAGCATTGAATTGGCAGAAGCAAACCAGAATAAGAACGACTCAAACAAAGTTGTCTTTACCAGTTTTATTTGCTCGCCCGGTCGATATGATCAAGTAGATTGGTCGCCATTGCTGGATAAAGAATTGTTTATTCTGGTATCTAATCACTCCGGAATCAGTTTTGAAGCAGCCGCACTTAAAACGCAGGAATTGACTGACTATCTTGACGAAAATACCGATCTGGAATATAAGCTGCTGGTGTTAGAGGTAATTTACGGGAAATATCGGACACGCGGCTTTGATAATGTGGAAGATATATTGAAAATGTATCAGGAAAATCCTCCGCAAGTAAATTCGACAGAACTGTTGATATTGGAATATAAAGACGAAATAGATGAATTTTTCCAAGCAGCAGAAAAAGAACTGAACCGTTTGCCGGATAAATGGTGGCTGAAACCCGATGTTCCGCCGGAAGAAAAACGTATTGCTGAAGAGAAAAATTCCAAGCTTGCACCAATAGATTATATCATGCGTCCGTTCCTTGTCCGGAAAGAAGTAGCAATGTTGTATGCAAAGCTGAAAGTCGGTAAAAGTAATCTGGCTTACAGTATTGCTGCACGAGTGGTTGCAGCCGGATATAGCAGTAGTTTAGAGAATTTATTAAAAGAAAAATGGTGGGTTGTTCCGTTTAAATACCATAAGGTATTATACTTGGATTTTGAAAACAAAGGCACAATAGAAACAAAGAAACAAATTTTTCAAAGTGGTTATTTCCCGAAGGGAAAAGAAGAAGAATGCAGAAACAATTTGATCATAGAAGATTGCTCTTTGGAGGATATTGATTTTTCAGCACTTGAAAATCACCAAAAACTTTTTGATATGCTTGAAGACGCCAAAAATAAAGGTATTCCAGGCAAAGCTGTTGATTTGCTGATAATAGATACCTATACTGCATTCATCAGATCAGAAACACCCCAGACGGCAGCAAATTTTAAGAGTCTGATAAATAAGCTCAGGGATTTGAACTTGGCTATATTAATTGTGCATCATGCCAATGCAGAAAATGAGATCCGTGGTTTGAAAAGCAAGCTTGATTCATTTTATATGGCATTAAATTTAAGTTGTGATGATTCAGTTCCGGAAGGTGACTTAACTGAACAAGCACGCATTTTAAAATATGAAAATCCGCGGGAAGTTATGAGTGCAAAAGCGCGAGCTCCATTCTCAATAAAATTTAATTCCGATAAAAAATGTTGGTACGTTGTTACTGAAGATAAAAAAGGAAACATTCTTATTGATGAAAATGCGGAGCTGGCTCATATCAAGGCAGATTATGAAAAAAGCAAATTTGATCGAGATGCCATCTGCCAGATGGTTGGATTAAAAAAATCTGCTTTGTCTGATCGAGTGAAAAAAGCTCCAAAACAAAAGTAAATTATTACAAGCAATCCCGGTATTCCAACAATGCGGAATACCGGGATTAGTGTTATTTTTCCAGAATCGCTTTTACTTGTGCTAAAATCTCATCGCTTGATGCTGTCGAACTCTTTATAAGTTCCAGTGCTTCAGCAATCTTGCTTTGGGCTGTATCAGGCGAAGTAATACCGGATACCGCTGCTACCGCCTGCCGTTGAGCCGCATCACCTACATGCGTATAATATTTGGTAACGATTTCTGAATCAGCTCCCAATATGGAAATCACCGTAGCTTGCGGTACACCGGCTTCTGCACAATATGAGGCAAAAGAGTGCCGCAGAGAGTGAAAGCCATATACTGTAACCTTTTTATCCCTTCCCGGTACTGTAACTGACGGTTCAAGTCCGATCCAGCGTATCACCCGCAGCATATCTATATTTACAAGGTTATTGCCGACATTTTTGCCCAACGCATTGGTCTTGTTGTAACGGGCAGCCACATTGGGGCAGACATAATCAATATTGCTGTTTTTCCACGCCAGAGCTTCCGTCAGGACTTCCTGCAGCGGTGCGGCGATCGGGATGGTAACTTCTTTGCCGGTTTTGAACTGCTTTACCCAGATACGCTGCATGTTAAGGTCGATCTTGCTCCAACGCAAAAGCACGCAATCTTTCAAACGCTGACCGGTGAACATTCCCAAATAATAAATCACCCGGATTTCCGGCTTGTTCATTACCTTGTATTGATCATCGGCAAGCACATCACGGAGCTGTTGTTCCTGTTCACGGGTGAATGACAAACGGTGAACATCCTGCTCCCGTTCCTCACGCTCTTTACGATAAAGTACCGGGGATTGAAACGGATTATCTCCTGTGTAATATTCTTTTAAGACTGTAAACACCCGGCGGATCCGTTTCAGCTTGCGGTTGTGAGTGGATACGGCAATATTCTTTTGCCGCATATCATCAGCATATCGCATCGCAGTTTCGCCGGTAATATCCCGCATAACCGCGGCAGGATCGTTTACCCAGGCAACAAATTCGGCAAAAGTGGATTTATAAGCCAATGCTTCGCTCACGGTATCCGGAGTTGCCCGTTCGGGACTTTTTTCATATTCGCTCCACGCTTGGGTGAGCAAGAGATTCTTTTCCGGTGCAGCCAGATTGCGGGCATACTTGACATGAGCAGCAATTACTTCAGAACTGGTAGCCTGAATAAGCGGTACATACTTTTCGGCTTCTTTGATAGCTTGTTGCTTATTGCGGGTTTTGAGGCTGATTGCCTTGCGGGCTCCGTTGACCTGATAACGGAAGTAATAAATACCGTTGGGTTCTTTCTGATAAACAGTACCGATCTTGAGTTTGATCTTGGATATAGCCATATCGTTTTCCATAATTGATTCCTGGATATAGCTGAAAATTATCTGTTTTTAAGCGATTGAACAATCGAAATGGTACCGTTTGGTACTTTTACCCCGAATTTAAGCACAAAAATGGCGGAGAGCGAGGGATTCGAACCCTCGGTACCTTGCGGTACACCGCATTTCCAATGCGGCGCCTTCGACCACTCGACCAGCTCTCCGTCTGAATTATAGACAGTTATATACAATAGCACTTCTTTGTCAAAAAACAAATCATAAATGATTTTTTTAATCAAAAAACTCTGCAAAACAGTCAATATTGGCTTTATGGTATAGTTTTTACACAGAGTTGGCTGCTCGGGGCAAGGTGCGGCAATGCGGTTGAAGGCGGCAATACTGACAGACACGGACTTTTACGGACAAATACGGACAGCTCTTGCCGCCAAGCGGTTGGCGGGCGTGTGCGTGGCGGCTGGTGCCGCGGTGGTCGGGGCAAGGTGCGGCAATGCGGTTGATGGCGGCAAAACTGACAGACACGGACTTTTAAGGACAAATACGGACAGCTCTTGCCGCCAAGCGGCTAACTGGCAGTACGCAGTGTGTTGCTTGAGCAGTAATGTCCGTTTATGTCCGTTGCGCCGCAAGGCGTGCCAACTACCGCAGGCGGACCCGGCTTCGCTATGCTACGCCGTGGCGAGCAATATTGCGAGCAGCTGGCGAGTTTTACAAGGAAAAAGCCGAGGGATCCGGCTTCGTTTCACTACGCCGCGACAAGGCATACCTTTGTACTCGATCCGGCTTCGTTTCACTACGCCGTGACAAGCCGAAGGGGCGGTGCAGTCAAGGCTCGCCAGATGCCGCAAGATTGTTCGCCTTATATAACCATGATGCCGAAGACCAAAGCAAACAAGGCTACGGTTTCGACGATACCGCAGATGGTCAGATAGTTGGTAAAACCTTTGTTGGTTTCGCCGAAAGCATCGCAACCGGCGGCTGCGGCTTTACCCTGAAAGATCGCCGAAGCCATCAAGCCGAAACCGGCAAAGATACCCATGGCAAGATAGAATATACCATTGCCGTCGCCGCCCTTGATGAGCATCATAAGGATCATGCCGTAAATGGTCTGGGAAAGGGGTGTACCCGCCAGAGCCACCAGCAGGAACGGAGCGGGCTTGTTCTGGGCATAGCAGCGTTTCCATGCAGCGATAGCCGCCTGACCGGCGATACCGGAACCTACGGCAGAACCCACGGCAGCGAGAGCGACAGCAGCATAACCACCAGCCATAGCGAGAGCTTTCAACAATTCAACATTCATTTTTTAATTCTCCTTTTTTTATATTATAGTTTATTGTTCAAATTTTTTCAAAGGTTTAAACGCCTGTCCGCCCCAGCGGATACCGGCGTGGTTGGAAAATTCCAGCGTATTCAGCCGCACCCCGTGCACTAATACACTCATAAAGGCAAGAGCCACATTCAAGAGATGCCCGAACACGATCACCAATATCGCTACTGGTATCAGCCAGGGCGAAGCCTCCCACAACTGCATACCCATACCGTTGAAACTCTGTGCCATGTAAGTACCCGACATGCCCACGGCAAAGAGTCGCACATAGCTCAAAGTATCAGTAAAACTGCCGATCAGATCGAAGGGGAAGTTGCAAATGGCACCCACATCACGCCAGTCCACACCGCCGATCAACACCATGGCAAGCCCCACACCTCCGGCGATCAACGCCCAGGTTGGCAGTGCCATACCGGGGAACACCAGCAAGCCCAATACTACCATAAAGTCCAAAAGCAATATGGGTATCCAGCCCAGCTGCCCGATCACTTCCAACGCACTTGAGGCATTGACCAGCCGCCAGCAGTGCCCCAGCGAAAGGTGTACCAGTGCCAGCACAAAACAGACCAGCTGCAAGTGGGCGGTCTGGTTGGCTCCCGAGGCAAAGAATTTCATTTGCAGGCAGCTGGTTTCGGTTCCGAAATATGCTCCGTTGCACACCCCCCACGCCGTGGCACAAAAGCTCAAAACCAGTGCCAGACGGCAGGGCATGGCGGCTTTGGGGTTCTTCCGCAACGCTACGGCGGCGATAATGGAGCCCAGCAGCATTACGGCGGCGTAACCGGCATCGTTGATGATCATGCTGAAGAATATGCTGAAAAATATCAACATACCCGGACTCATATCAAACTCTTCATACCCCGGGGCGATGCCGAGGAACTGGAACAAGGGCAAAATGGGCTTGACCCACTTGGGCGGTTCCAGCAAAACCGGCACGGTTTCGCCGGGTTCGGGATCGGTCAAACTCAACGCCCAGGCGTTATCTTGGGCGGCGGCTTGGAGTTTTTCCACACAAGTTACCGGCACAAAACCTTGCAGTGCGGTCAATTCTCCGCAATCCTCTGCTCCATCCCGCACGCTCAAAAGTTCGGCGTCGGAAGCTATGGTGCTGCGATAGATTTTCAAATCGCTCAAACGGGTGGTCAGCAAATCGAATTGTTTTTCCAGAGCCGCTTGCCGCTTAAGATTGGCGTTTATATCTTTATCCACCGCCGAAAGCCGCCGGTCGCCGGGAGTTACTTCCGGCAGCGTTACACCAGTTACGGCAGAATCGGCAACCACGATAAAGCGTATAATACCCTGAATTTCCGAGAGAACCGTCAACGCCGCCTCCGGCAAGGCTTCTTTGATCGCGGCAAACTGTTCGGCATTGCTTTCGCACAAATATACAAAAATATTTTTGCTTTTAAGTTCGGCGATCTCTCTGGGATCATACTCGCCCCACGGCTCCAGTTCGGCACGCTCTTTGCGTAATAAATCCAGCTCCCGGGCCAAGGCTTCGCTTTCAGCAAAACATTTGAGCGTGAAATCCGCCAATTCGGCGTTATCTTCCGGCAGTGCGGTGTTATCGCAAGAACCTTTGACTTTGCGGGCAGAAAGTGTACCCAATGCCCGATCCAAAGCGGTCAGCCGGAGCAATAATGCAGCACGGTCGGAGCTGTCGGCGATATTTTCGGAAACAACTTCCATAACCCCCAGCTCCCGCAATTTTTCCAGCGAAAGATCCCGGTCGCAGCTCAAGGTCAGCAGCAGAACTTTTTTCATAGCTGTTATCATGCGGCGGCCTCCTGCATCTTGCGTTTGGCGATCTTGCTGCGGACTACGGCAGCGGTGGTGGCATCACCCAGATAGATTTGGATCTTCCGGATATTTTCCATACATTCGGGGATCTTCACCTTTTCAAAGAGGTTCACCCGCTGGGTGGTGCTCAAAAGCTCCACATTGAGCAGGCGGTATTGTTCTTCCAGCACCTTCCCGGCTTCGATGAGCGAAATAAGTTTTTTCACCGTTGCCAAGCCCCCATCCAGCCAGAGATCGGCTGTGAACATATCGTAGGCTTTTTCGGCAAATTCCACCTTGTCAAAGACCGGCACTGTTACCCCGGCAATGTTGGCAGTGGAGCGGCTTACTCCCACAACTTGCAGATTATCTTTTATAAACTCCAAAACCCCGGCATCGGCGTACAAGCCCACAAAACGCTCCAGCTCCTGCCGCAATGCGGCGTATTCGCTGCGGTTGGCTTCCACCAGATCGCGGCTTTTACGCAGCTCCACTTGCAGCTGTTGTTTCTTGAGCTGCAATGTGGGCAGAAACCTGCGATACTGTTTGAGGGCATCGCTCTGGGTTTTGAGTTCAGTTTTTGTTAATTTAAGTTTGCTCATGGCACAACTCCGAAAACTTTACGCCTTTACCCAGAACTTGTTCACCAGATCGCTTTTGATCCCCGTATCAGCGGGGTCAAAGCAGTCGGCGAGGATCTTCCAGCCCAGATCGAGGGCTTCTTCCAGCGGAATATTTACCGAAAGATCCATCATTTCGTTTTCAAAGCGTTTGCCGTATTTGAGCAGTTTTTTATCCCACGCACTCATCTGGAAACCCATGGACTGCTTTTCCAGCGTGGAACGGTATTCGCTGTAAAGCCGGATCATGGCGTCCATAATGGCACGGTGGTCTTCCCGGGTGCGGCTGTTCACCTGCTGCTTGAGGCGGGAGAGCGAACCGAATGGCTCGATACGGCCGTTACGCAAGTAGAACTGACCTTCGGTAATGTACCCCGTGTTGTCCGGCACCGGGTGGGTCACATCGTCGCCGGGCATGGTGGTAACTGCCAGCACGGTAATGGAACCGGCACCGTCAAAGTCCACAGCTTTTTCGTAACGGCTCGCCAGCTGGCTGTAAAGGTCGCCGGGATAACCACGGTTGGCGGGAACCTGTTCCATGGTAATAGCGATCTCTTTAAGGGAGTCGGCAAAGTTGGTCATGTCGGTCAGCAGCACCAGCACCCGCTTGCCGGCAATGGCGTACTGTTCGGCAACTGCCAGACTCATATCAGGCACCAGCATACACTCCACCGTGGGGTCGCTTGCCGTGTGGATAAACATTACAGTACGGCTCAAAGCACCGGCTTCGTCCAGAGTATTCCGGAAATAGAGGTAATCGTCGTACTTCAACCCCATGCCGCCGAGAATAATTACATCGACTTCCGCCTGCAAGGCAATGCGGGCAAGGAGCTGGTTGTAGGGTTCACCGGCGATGGAGAAAATGGGGAGCTTCTGGGACTCCACAAGGGTATTGAATACATCGATCATGGGTATCCCGGTACGGATCATATTGCGGGGAATGATTCGTTTGGCGGGGTTGACGGAAGGGCCGCCGATCTCAATAAGATCGCTTTCGATGGCGGGGCGGTTGTCCCGGGGGACGCCGCGACCGTTGAAAATTCTGCCCAGCAGGTCTTCGGATGCCGAAACCCGCATTTCCCGGCCCAGAAAACGCACCTGATCGCCGGTGTTGATGCCCCGGCTGCCGGCAAATACCTGCAAATAGACTTTACCGGAGTCGATGCGGATGACCTGGGCAAGGGATGTACCACGCTCGCCGGAAACTTCCGCCAGTTCGTTATATGCTACATTGTCGGCTTCGACCGTGATGACCGAACCGGCAATACGGATGATCTTGTGATATACTTTAAGCATTATTTCACCTGCTTTCTGACTTGTTCATCGAGGGCGGCTTCCAGATTTTTGTAATCTTCGGAGCCGACAACTTCATAGTTCCAGTCAATAAACTTCTGACGCAAGCTCTGGAACCAGCTGCGGGCGGTTTCTTTATCTTCAAAAGCAAATTCGCTGTCCAGCACATTCACCACTTTGTCAAAGGCGTAACGCTGGCGGTCGCAGCCGGTGGCACCATCGACTTTATCAAAGGTGTTCTGCTGCAAATATACATAGTCGAGGAATTCGCTCTTGAGGTAGATTATGTAGTCGGCAATGTCGGTACCGTCTTCGCCGATAACTTTCATCATCTGATTGACTTCGTTGCCCCGGCGGAGGATGTTGCGGGCACGCTCCAGCTTTTCGGCATCCACGACCGAAGTGTATTTGCTCCAGCTTTCCAGCGGGTTGATCGCCGGGAAACGGCGGGCATCGGAGCGTTCACGGGAAAGACCAAGGAAGGCACCGACCACTTTCAATGTAGCCTGAGTAACCGGTTCTTCAAAGTTACCGCCCGCCGGGGAAACCGATCCCCCGATGGTTACCGAACCAATGGAACCATCACGCAATTTCACCAGACCGGCACGCTCATAAAATGCGGCGATCAGACTTTCCAGATAAGCCGGGAAGGCTTCTTCGCCGGGAATTTCTTCCAACCGGCCGGACATTTCACGCAAAGCCTGTGCCCAGCGGGAGGTGGAGTCAGCAAGCATCAGCACATTCAAACCCATCTGCCGGTAGTACTCCGCAAGAGTTACCGCTGTATACACACTCGCTTCCCGGGCGGCGACCGGCATACTTGAAGTGTTGCAGATAATGATACTGCGGTCGATGAGAGTTCTGCCGGTGCGGGGGTCTTCCAGTTCCGGGAACTCCCGCAAAATTTCCACCACTTCGCCCGCCCGTTCACCGCAAGCGGCAATGATCACTACATCAGCTTCGGCAAACTGGCTCAAGGCGTGCTGCAAAACGGTTTTGCCCGCCCCGAAAGGCCCGGGAGTACAGAAAGTCCCGCCGGTTGCCACCGGGAAAAATGTATCAATGATCCGCTGCTGGGTGATCATGGTTTCCTGCGGCAAAAGTTTTTCAGCATAAGCCGAAATCGGGATTTTCACCGGCCAGTGCTGAACCATAAAGATCTCTTTTTCCACGCCGTTGGCATCCACAGCTTTGGCGATCACATCTTTAAGGGTGTAGCTGCCGCTTCCGGCAACAAAGGTAAGTTTCCACTCGCCCTGAAAAGCAAAGGGCAGCATGATCCGGTGCTGGAAGATACCTTCCGGCACAGTCCCGATGGTATCCCCGGCAAGGAGGGTATCGCCCGCTTTGGCTACCGCTGTAAAATCCCACGCTTTTTCGTAATCCAAAGCGGCAAGGTAAACGCCCCGCTTGAGGAAAAATCCGCCCTGTTCGGCAAGTTCGTTCAAAGGGTTCTGCAAACCGTCGTAAACCTGGGTCAGCAGACCGGGGCCCAGTTCCACGCTCAAAAGTTCGCCGGTAAATTCGACTTCGTCGCCCTCTTTCAAGCCGTTGGTGCTTTCAAAGACCTGCATATCGGCACGGTTGTTGCGTACCCGGATAACTTCGCACTTGAGCTTGACATCGCCGGCGATGGCGTATGCCACTTCGTTCTGGGTAACATTGTCGGGGAATTCTACGGTCAGGATATTGCCGTTGACTCCGACGATCCGACCTTTCTGTGTATCCAGCATTATTTTTTCTCCGTTCTATTGAGGCAAATATTTTAAAATCTTTATTGCTTACTCTGCCATGACCGCATTAAGGATATTTTCCAACGCAGCGTTGCCTTTTTCCGGCGTGCGATCAATGTATTTACTTAAAATAGCGATTTTTATGCGGTAAAACGCCAGTGCCGTAAAATCAGTGTAGTGTCCGGCACCGAAATTATCCAACACATTCCAACGCAGCCGGTCAAGGATCTTTTCTGCTTCCAGCAAATCAGGATTGTTGAACGCTTGAGCTGCTGCAGCGGCGATCTCTGAATAAAAATCCGGATTGCTGCGTTTGAAATCCCCCGCATCGGAACGCACTTTTTTGCGTAGATCCAAAAGAGTGTTCCGCAGGGAAGTTTCAAAGTCATAGAATTTTTTCACCGCTTCGGGGAAATGGGCGGTTTCTTCCGTATACAGCTCGACTTTCTGCAAAAGCTCCGCCGTTACCGCATCGGTCAAACGGGCGGCATCGGCATCAAAAGCGTCAAGACTCATGGCAGGTTTTTCGCCGAAAAACTGCATGGGCAGCGTTCCGGCAAAGTATGTGTATTCTTTAGCCATCAACTGTTTCCTGCTTTTAATCAGTTAGCTTCCGCAGTGATCACTGCACTGACCCGGCTGCCGGCATATTCGCAAACCATTTCAGTAAGGGCGGCATCGGAGAGGTCAAAAAATACCTGATCGCCCTCCACGCTGATCTTCAGACCACGCCCGGCGGCGGAGTTGGGGAACACGGAAATTTTGCTGACCATATCCGCCCCCACAGCGGCAGTAAGTTTCTGCACCAGTTCTTCGCACTTGGCAGGGGCAACCATAACTTCCAGCGTACCGGCGGCACTTTTAGCCGGATCGCTCAAAACTGTTTTGGCTATATCGGCAACCAGACCTGCCATAAAATCAGCACTCAAGGCTTCGTCCAAACGGTTGCGGGTGATAGCTTCGAGGCGTTTTTTCAGCTCGCTTTTCAAATCCAGCAATATATCCCGTGCCGCCTGACGGATGGCACTTTCGGAGCGTTTTTTCAACGCTTCGGCATCGCTTTCGGCACTGCTGCGGATTTTGGCAGCCTCGTCTTGGGCGGCGGCGACGATAGCTTCCGCCTCTTTTTTGGCGGCAGCGAGCATTTCGTCACGCTCGGCGGCAGCTTTTTCGATACCGTTGCGGTGGATTTTTTCCAACAAACTCTGCAATTCTTCAGCCATATCAAATTCTTTCATAATTTACTGGTTAAACTAATTATATATAAATACTTAAATAATATACTCCACAATATCGGATTTTGCAAGTTGGCACCAAACAAAAAAACACCCGGAAAAAATACTCCGGGCGTGAATTTTTGCAGCTTATTTATTGCGGATTATCGCCGCTGAATATCCTTCGGGGATCCTTATTTGTGCATAGCGTCTTTTGCCTCTGACGATTACCGGAACTTTATACTTGGTGTCTTCTCTGCCGGTGCGGTCAAAAATATGCACGGTGAACTTTGAATCATCGCCCCAGCCGAAGTTGCCGCTGGTGTTGGTGAGGATCCGCTCTTTGCCGATGATATACCCTTTGCCCAGAACTATGGGCGTGGTGGGGTACATCTTGCTGGTCAAAGTGGGGTGCTCCCCGGCGGTGTGGCGGTAAAAATAGTACAAACAGCCGTAATCCAGAGCTTTGAGCATATCTTTGTAGGCGTCAACACTGTTGCGTACCGTCAGGTGATCGCCCAGCGATATTGGCGTATAGAGCAAGCTGCGGGTCAGATTGGTTATGCTGGCGGTTTCCACAAAGCGGATGGTTTTAAGTTTCCGCATTTTTTCAGTGAAAGGTGAACCGTTGCCCACCAGCAGTCCGTTGCCCCGCTTGATAAGTTTTTTTGCCGTGTTCACCCGGAATTCTTCGGTCAGAAGCGGCACATTGCTGATCTTGCGTTTGAGCTTATGGGTTTTGCTGTCGATTTCGCCGGAGAGTTTATCCCAGTATTTATCCGAATAGCTGAACAAAAGTTTGGAATACTCCATTTCGTCCCAGTAAATGGCATCGGCTCCATGCTTGAACCGCAGCTCCAGAAGTTCATCCTGCACAGCAGCAAATTTGCTGCCGCTGTACGGTACATACAACGGGTAAAGTCCGCCCCGGTAGTCGGCGTGTTTGCCGGCACCATCAATGAGGGCAGCATCACCGTAAAGCTCTTTATCGCCCTTGCCGTTGGAAATAAAACAGTGGTAATAGGGCAGAACTTTAAGCTCCGGCTTGACCGTTTTAAGCTTCTTTATCGTATCACTCCAAAACGATACATCGGTTTGAGCGTACTTGGTACCATGCCGTGCCATGCCGCCTTTTGCCCCCAGCGTGCCATAATCAAAGGGTACACTTAAAGCGGCAATGTTGTAATCGCAGAATCGCATGCGTTTTTTCAGAAACTCCATTGATTCCCGGGTGCGGGTGCTGAAAAATCCGCCGGGACCGGGAATCGTGAAGTTCACTTCCCACGCCTTGCGTATGCGGTTGATAAAAAGCCAGTAGTCGGCGTATTCCAGCGGGTAAAGTTCCACAGCAACTTCCAGCGTGCGTCTGGGAGTCAGCACCAGGTGATTGTTGTTTACACCAATAACATTACCGAAGCGGAAAAAATAACTTTGGCACTGGGTCACATCGTCCCCCGCCGCCAGCCCGATACCGCACGCCTGACCGGTTGCCAATACTGCCGGGTGTGCCGGTTCCCGGGTCTGCAATCTTTTGCCCATTGCCGGATAACCGCAAACCCACGCTTTCTGCATATTTTTGACCTGTATGCTGTGCTTATACATCACCGGCAGATCCTTGTCGGTCAAGTTGGTGATTTTATCCTTTACAATAATATGGTCGGCAAGTTTTTCCACAGTACGCTCCACGGTAAAATCCCGGCTCTTGAGCATGGCTTTACCATTTTTAAGCGTTACAATGCCATCGCCCCTGCCGCCAAACTTTGCCCACGCCGGTTTGAGGGTGGAAAATTCGCTGACCAGATCATATTTTATATCAATAAGTTTGATTTCCACGCCGCCATTACCGGTCAGTTTGGCTTGATACTGGACTTTTTCATTGAGACATGGGTCAATAAGAGGCAGTTTGCCTTTGGGTGCCGGTTTCAAAGTCGAGCGTAACGGCTGATAGATTTCGCCCGAAAGCTGAAAACTGCACTTGAGGTCGTTATCTTTTATGGGAGTATACACGATTTCCAGCGATTTCTTGCCGCTTATATCAAAAACATATTCGCAGGGGTCGATCTCGCTGCCCGCACTGTAAAAAGCCGGGTAGTTTTTGCCGGCAAGATTGCCGTAGGTGACAAACCATTTGTCCTGACTGCCGGTAATCCCCAGATTGCTTCTGCCGAACTGGATGGTTTTATCCCGGTTCAGACAATCTTTGATTGTCAGCCGTTTGCCGTCGAGCAAAACTTGCATAACGCGGGTTCCACCGTGGAACCGTTTGTTTTTGCCCTCCAATGCCGCCCGGAGTTTGAGGGTACGCACCTTGGGGGCAATATTTTCCGGAAGCTCAAAAACAACTTTTCTCTTGTTTTCGGTCAAAGTATAAACCTTTGAAGAATAGAGCGTTTCCACCGCCAGAGCATTGCGGTCAAAAGTGCCGTCGGCTCCGGCAAAAACGCCTTCCAGCAATCTGCCGATGTTCCACGGCTTGCCCCGGCTCTGCAAATTGCTTGCCGTAAAAATGCTTTCCTGATTGGCACCGTCGGAGTCGCTCAACAATATATCGAACCGGAACCGGTCATGTTTTTTGGGGGCTTTGCCCAACATGCTCCACGGGATCGCCGCCTCCAGCTTATAGCCGTTGGCTGTGCGTTTGGCTCCGATGCGGATGCCGGAAGGGTCTTTGTTCACCGGAGCAAAAACCACCGCTTCGGGAGCGATATTGTTAAAGTTCCCCGGCGAAAAGATGAAACACCAGAGATTTTTATTTACCCGTTTGGCAGTGTAAGGGTATTGCACAGCCAGCATAACATGGTCGCCTTTCCAGAGATCCTGCCCGTAGTTGGATTGATCGACCTTATCGTCGCAAACATCGGCAGCAAGGTATAAGTTGGCATTATCATAGCCGATGACCGCTGTTCCGGAGTGGCTTTTTGCCCCCCGCCATGCGTTTTTACCGTAATAGAGCTGTTGAGCCGAGTTGAATTTTATTGATCCGGCCAGTTGAGCCATGCGTTCCATGGAGCCATCCACTTCCGGCGGCGGGTCGCCCACAAATGCCACTGGTTTGATATTATCCCCGGCAGCAAATGCCGACAATGCCGCCAGCAAAGCCAGACTCAAAAAAGATTTTTTCAGAAAATCAATCATAGCTATTTACCTTTTATTCAAATACTTATAAAAAAAGCCCACATACCTTTCGGCACGCAGGCTTGCAATACTCTAAACTCTGTCAGTCAACAATGACCGAATCGTCGTAGAAGAATCCCCACGGGTTGTGTTCCAAATCCATCACCCATGCCGGACGCATCATGGGCCCGTATCCCCAGCCGTAATCATCCGGGTCGTCGGTACAGCCGGGCAGCGGCATCGGGAAGGTGATAATATCAGCCACGCCCACGCAAACCCGGGCAATGGTAAAGCAGACCCCACGCAGCACCCCGTAGGTAATGCCGGGAATGGAACCCATATTCTGATTGACATCATAAGGCTGCTTCAAAAGTTCCAGCGGACCGAATGCCACATTGGCAATACCCCGACCCAGTTTGGTCAGCGGACCGGAACCATCATATTCATCGTAAGCGGCAACCGGGGCGGTGAACGCCGCAAGCATAAACACGACCAAAAGCATCTTGAATGTTTTTTTCATCACTAAATTTCCTTTGTTTCAACATACCCGGAAAAACAAAAATACCTCTTCCGGCTGATTTTAATAAAATATTCACGCCTACAATATAAACACCATATTGCAAAAAAGCAAGAGCAAAACAGAGTTTTTTTGCAACTTTCAGAAAAAAAAGTCTTTAACAGGCGGTTTTTTTCCTGTTTTGTGCTATATTTAGATTAGTAAAATACAAACAATCAAAAAAAGGAGCTGTTAATGAGCGACAATAAAAGTGCCGATCGGTTGAAAGGTCTGACATTGTTGAGTGCCAACGAACGGCGTTATCCGCAAAAGCCGGAAGATGCAAGGTTGGAGACCTTTGAAAACCTTTATCCCGAAAACGACTACATCATAACCTTTGACTGTCCGGAGTACACCAGCTTGTGCCCCGTGACCGGTCAGCCCGATTTCGGCCATATCATTATAAGATATATTGCCGATAAACGGTGCATCGAAAGCAAATCGCTTAAACTCTATTTGTTCAGTTTCCGCAACACCCCCACTTTCCACGAAGAATCGGTGAACCGGATCCTTAAAGATATTGTTCAAGCATGCAATCCCCGCAAAGCCGAAGTTGTGGGCTTGTTCCGTCCACGGGGCGGTATTGCCATAAATGTCAAAGCCACTTTTGGAGGTAAAATAGATGAGTGAGATCAAATTTATTGAAAATGGTTCCGTTACCAGCGTGCCCGGATTCAAGGCAAGCGGTATAACCTGCGGACTTAAAAAATCCGGCAATCCGGATATGGCACTGGTCTTTGCCGAAAAACCCGCCAACTTTGCCGGGGTCTTCACCAGCTGCGTATTTGCCGCTGCTCCCGTAAGAGTTTGTCAGAAAAAGGTGCGCTCTTCTGCCGCTGCTCAAGCCTTTATCATCAACTCCGGCAACGCCAACGCCTGTACCGGAACTTCCGGTCTTGCCAATGCCGAAAAGATGTGTGCCTTGACTGCTGCCGGATTGAACATCGCTCCCGAAAGCGTTTTGGTAGCCTCCACCGGCCGCATCGGCGTACAAATGCCCATGGATATTATCGAAAAAGGCATCAAACTTGCGGTCAGCGGTCTTGCTGCCGACGGCGGCAATCAGGCGGCACAAGCCATCATGACCACCGATACTGTGCCCAAAGCGGCTGCCGTTTCTGTGGAAATCAATGGCAAAACCGTTACCATCGGTGCCATCTGCAAAGGCGTGGGCATGATCGACCCGCACATGACGGTTGCCCCTCACGCCACCATGATCTGCTGCATCACCACCGATGCAAAGTGCGACAATGCTCTTCTCGAAAAACTCCTTGCCGGCAATGCCGACAACAGTTTCAACCGCATCACCGTTGATGGCGACATGAGCACCAACGATACTTGCGTGATCTTTGCCAATGGCGATTCCGGCGTAACTCTGGAAGAAAATTCTGCCGCTGCCGATATTTTCAAAGCCGCTTTGCTTGCCCTGATGCAGAACCTTGCCCGCAAGCAGGTCATGGATGGCGAAGGTGCCACCAAATTCGTTGCCATCGAAGTCGATGGTGCCCCGGATACCGAAAGTGCCAAACGCCTTGCCGAAGCCGTCGCCAACAGCCTCTTGTGCAAAACCGCATGGTTCGGATGCGACCCCAACTGGGGACGCATCGTTGCCGCATTGGGTTATGCCGGAGTCAAGTTCGATCCCGATAAAGTCGATGTGTTCTACGACGACAAGATCGTAGTCAGCAAGGGTGGAGATGCCGGAACTCCCGAAAAAGAGCTTGCTCAAATCCTGCAAAATAGAGAGTTTACGGTAAAGGTGCATCTCAATCAGGGCAAGGGTGAGTATTGGGTCTGGACAAGCGACGTCTCCTACGAATATGTAAAGATCAACGCCGAATACCATACTTGAGGCAAGCAATCTTGCGGGAAATCTCGTGCCTTGCTGCGGCGAACCGTTCGGCTTGTCACGGCGTAGTGAAACGAAGCCGGATCGAGTACGAAGGTACACTCCCTCTTGTAAAACTCGCCAGCTGCTCGCAATATTGCTTGCCATGGTGTTGTGTAGCGACGAACCGTTCGGCTTGTCACGGCGTAGTGTACGAAGACGGATCGAGTACGAAGGTATGCCTTGTCACGGCGTAGTGTAACGAAGCCGGATCCCCCGGCTCGATCCTTGTAAAACTCGCCAGCTGCTCGCAATATTGCTTGCCATGGCGTTGTGTAGCGAAGACGGATTCGCCTGCGGGAGTTTGTTCCTTCTGGTGCAGAGGGCGGCAGATTTTCCCGCATTACATTGGAGATTTATATTATGCAAAACAGAGTTCTTACAACAGATTTTTGTGTGGTTGGCGGCGGCCTTGCCGGTATTTGTGCTGCGGTGGCCGCTGCCCGTGAAGGAGTGAAAACCGTTCTGGTGCATGACCGCCCGGTCTTGGGCGGCAACGCCTCCAGCGAGATCCGCATGTGGGTTTGCGGTGCCAAAGGCAAAGACCGCAAAGAAACCGGCATTGTGGAAGAAATGCTGCTGGAAAATCTCTACTCCAACCCCGAACGCAACTACTCCCGCTGGGATACTGTACTTTACAGCATTTGCCGCCGGGAAAAAAACCTTACACTCCTGCTCAACACGGTCTGTCTGGAAGCTTCTGCTGAAAATAACCTTATTCGATCCATAAAAGCTTACAGTTCGGTTGCTCAAACCTGGTACAATATCTCGGCAAAGCTCTTTGCTGACTGCTCCGGCGACAGTATTCTGGGGGTGCTTTCCGGTGCTGCTTTGCGTTACGGCAGAGAAGCTCAGGGTGAATTCAATGAATCTATTGCCCCTCTCCAGGCAGACCGCAAAACCATGGGCCCCAGCTGTCTGCTGCAATGCAGGGAAACCACTGAAGATCACGATTTTATTCCGCCGGAATGGGCCAATAAATACACCGATCCATCACAATTCAACTATCGGGCTCCGGAGCTGGAAGGCTTGCAGAATTTCTGGTGGATCGAAGTGGGCGGCAATGCTGACGCTTTGCACGATGTGGATAAACACCGGGACGAACTGCTGGCGATCGCTTACGGTGTTTTTGACTATTTGAAAAATTCGCCGCAAACCCGTGAAAAATACCGCAAATGGACTCTGGAGTGGGTGGGTTTTCTCCCCGGCAAGCGGGAGAGCTACCGCTACGAAGGCGACCTTATCCAGAATCAGAACCATGTAGCTGCTGAAGGCAAGTTTGAAGATATTATCTCCTACGGCGGCTGGCCTATGGACGATCACCACCCCGACGGGTTCCATTACCCAGGCGAACCGAATATATTCCATCCGGCCCCCTCGCCTTTCGGCATATCTTACCGGACGATTTATTCCAGAAACATCAACAACCTCTTTTGTGCGGGCCGCAACATCAGCGTTACTCATTCGGCATTGAGCTCCACCCGGGTCATGGCAACTTGTGCCACACTTGGTCAGGCGGCAGGTACGGCGGCGGCTCTGGCACTGAAATATGCCGTCACCCCCAGAGAAGTGGGGCAAAAACACATTGCTGAATTGCAGAATACGCTTATGAAAAACGATATGTTCCTGCCGGGCATGCGTTATAAAGTTTCGGCGGTTTGTGCTGCGGCGAATCTTACTTGCGAAGGGTTACGCTCCGGCATGAACCGGGCATTTGACAATACTGATGAGTCATGGCACGCCGTATGCGGCGATTCTGCCGAATACCGCTGGGAAAACCCGGTCTGGCTCAACCGCACCCGTCTGGTCTTCGACAGTGACCTTGACCGCCCCGAAAAGAATATCATCGTACTGCATTTACTGGATCCACAGTTCTGCAAAACCCCGGCAACATTGGTCAAACGCTATAAATTGGAGTATAAAGATACTGCCGGAGTCTGGCAGAGTGTCGGCGAATTCTTCAACCCGGGGCAGCGGCTGGTCACGCTGCCGTTGGCTATTGAGTGTACAGCTCTCAAACTGACAATTCTGGAAACCTTCGGCAACAGCCAAATCAGAGTATTTGCCTGGGATGTTGAGTAAGATCAGCGGGTGATCATCCGGTGGTTGCTCATATAATTTGATCGTTGCGGTTCCTTGAACAGCTGCGAAAATGTTATTTCAATAATATATGCCCCGGCTCCCCCGCTTCTGTCCCACAATGTCAGCGTATTTGAATCCCACACCAGCGAATCTCTATGCTGATTGCCGTCATTTCTCTTCCACGGGTGCACACTTATTGACTGCCGGGAAGACGCATATATTGTTACATCTTTGATCTTCCATATACTGTTATTATCTGTAACTTCAAATGGTTTGCTGAAATCCCATTTTCTGTTCCGGGAGTCTATTCTTACCCGGCACTCCGGCTCCCTGGAGTAAAACCCTCTGAAATCTTTCAATTCATGATAGTTTGATAAACTCTTGGGATCGCTGGTCAATTTCAAAGTGTTACCGTCAAGCCGCAAAGAAAATTCATGGTCGACCCCCACCTGGATACGGATCGTAAAATCCGGGGCCGTTGTCTTGATACGGCTGTTCCGGCGGTTATGGATCTGGCTGCGTACGCCCCGCTTGGGTATGGAACCGGCAAACTTGTTTGAATATTTTTCGACCAATCCGGCTAAATCCGGACTGACATGACTATACATTGTCGGCAGACTTCTTTCAGGTGCGATTTTCAAAGCGTATTCACAAAGCTTCATTTTGTCATTCTGCGAATTCATGAACCGTGAATACGAACGCATACGCATCATTATATTCCGACTTAACATGGCTGGCGAAATTACCTTTTCCTGTAATAATATATCAAACACCTCTATAACTTTTTCCGGTGTATATTCCGCCAGCCGTTTGTCCGCTCCAGGATACATTCTCCGGTTGAAAATATTCAATAACAAAGAAACTTTCTGGGTAATCGGATAGTGGGCTCTGGCATTGGCATCATACAAAAGTTTTAATATTTCAGGGTTACAGCCGAGTAAGGCAATTTCCAACGGATGGGTGGGGCTGTACAGGCTTGAGGAGTATCTGTTGAACTGATTGGGGTCGACTTGAAGTTTGAGTAAAAGTCTGACCAGGTCGGCATCACTCTTGCTGCACGCATATTGCAGCAAATTAAGCTGTCTGCCGTTGGCAATATAGGGGTCTGCTCCGCTTTTCAAACAATTTTCCACTTCCGCATAATTCCGGGCGGCAGCTGCCTGCCACAACTTGAACTGCAAATGATCTTTGGCTCCGGCATCATCTTTCATGCCGATTTGCCGGAAAAAACTGACCATTCGGGCACTGCCGCTGCGTAAAGCAAATTGCCAGCAGGAAATGTTTCCGGAGATTTTTTCATGCCACTGATCAAACCCGGCAAAAATCAGTTTTTTGGCAAACTCCGGATCGTCTGCCATAATGGCATAGTGCATCAAGTTCCTGCCCTGACTATCCCTTGCATCTTTGATTTTTGGGGCCAGCAACAGGGCTTTACCGGCAAGTTCAACTGCATAATTGTTTCCTGCTTCGGGATAAGAATATATCGACCTGGAGTTGCGGATCATGCTGAAGAGCACCGGCGGCTGTTCGCCGCTGTCAATATCTTCTTTGCCGAAAAAGAAGATATCATCTGCTGCTGAATACCCCTTAAGCGAGTTCATTTTATTGACATCGGCAAATCTTTCCCGCAAAAATTCAGCGAGTTCGTTTTTTGGAAGTATGTTATGAGTATAAATAAAATCGGCAACAGTAATTGACTTATTGTTTGAAGGCTCCTGAAATTCCGCATTTACATTTAATTTACCTTTATTCAGCTGCTCCCGTAAAGCCTGCTCGGTTTTCCAGCGATCTGACGAGTGTTCTTTCTTTTCCTGTAAATATTTTTTTGCTGTGTTGATGAACTGGGATGTATCGGAGTTTAGTCTGCTGGTTGCTGAAAGTTTTGCCCGGACAGTTTCAACGATTTTCTGCTGATTGGTCAGTTCAGAAATCTGTTTTTGCACAAAGTCGATCATCTCCTGCCGGAAAGGAAAACTTTCAGTTTTTTCTAAAATACTCAAGCGTTTTTTGCACCACGCCAGCCGGTTTGCGACAGTGCGGTCATTTTCAAGCTCCGGTACATGGGGTATATCCCGGAGGATAAATTGAGTTTCTGCTGCAGCGTCGGACTCCGGAGTTTGAACCTGCGGGGCTTCTCCGGTTGTTGCAGTTGCATCACTTGCATTGGAGTTTGCTGTGGAAACACTGTTGGCATTGACCGTTTGCTTGATTACCTCAATGGCTTTGGCGGCGGTTTTTGAAACAGCACTTGAAATCTCTACTATCGAATCCATTGCATAGTCAATATCCGTTGGCGAATTTCCGGTAACTGCCGGAGCCGTGCCCCAAGTCCATTGCTTGCCTGACGGCATTTTTATATTCACTGCCTTATTATAGAGCCTCAGGCTGCTGATAGCCCCGCTTTGACTGTTCAGCTTGCTCATAAGGCTGCCGCCAACGGATACAGTATTGAAGTTGTTCAAAGCATCCGGCAAAAGGTACGCCCCGAGCAGGCGATTGCCGGAAAGAATGGTAATTTTGCGTTTTTCGGAATCCACCGAAAGGGTGACACTGCACCAGGTATTTTTTTGCATACTTATATTGGTACGGCAATAATATTTGTCGTTGATCACAATAGCAAGACTGTTGTGAAATCTCATGATCTCAATAAGATTTTTCCCCAGGGTCAGCACCCCGGTATGTTTCTCATTGCCGGAAGAAAAATTCACAGTCAGCGTAAAATCGCCGGTTATCTCGGGCACATTGAGTGTTTGAGTTTTATAACTCAACTTGCCATCTTTATTTTCTACTGCCTTACCAAGCTCCAGCACATTATTGCTGACCATGTTTCTGACTGCTTCCGGCAGTTGCTCAAAGGTTTCCCCCCGGGAAAAATCAATATCGGAAACTGCCTTTGAATCAATAGAAACTGACACGAGTGGATAACATTCTTTACCATCCCGGTAACGCACACTGCTCGAGCCGGTTTCATCCGGATATGCCATCAGGGGATGTCTGTTTTTAGCTAAAACATATTGCTGCTGAAATCGGTTCAGCAGAGCATCTGTTTTTGTGTTATCCTTCGTTTCCGGTTTTCTCATAAAATAGATAAAGCTCAACGCCAGCAAAACCACCACCAGCACCATGCCGCCGATTTGTTTAAGCCGCTGCACACTCCGGCTTGCAGAATTTATTTTGCCGCTGAACTTATCTTTAAGTTTCTTGAGCTTGCCGGAACCGCTGCTGTAAATCGCCGCCAAAAGAGCATCCGGCAGCTGTGGTCGTTCAGCGGGGTTTTTCCGCATCATCTGCTCAATGAGTCCGATCATCTTATCCGAAAGGTCAGGCCGGAAACTTTTCAACGGCACCGCTTCGGTCTGCATAACATTCAAGATAGTTTCCACTGCCGTTGTGCCGGTAAAGGGCAGTTTGCCGCTGGCAAGGTGGTAAAGCGTGGCTCCCAAACTGTAAATATCGCTGCGGTAATCCACATTGTGTGCCGAACGGCACTGCGCCGGCGAGGCGTAATTGGGAGGCCCGATGGTGCTTTGCGCCAAAGTCAAAGTCATATCGCCCG
>JAZSHD010000028.1:0-4160 GCA_045533055.1 Victivallaceae bacterium
GCCATCATTTTTCTTTACATCCACATAGACCGTCTGCTTGGAATCTACCGAAAACCACGCCTCGCCGGTACCGGTCTGCAAACTGTACTGAAGTGCCGCCGAAGCGGGAAGAGCCACCACACTCAATGCGGCGGCACAAAGCATAGAAAACTTTTTCATTTCGCAATCCTATTTTTTTTGCTGCAATATAACTTACTTGCTCCGAAAGCGATGCCGCCTGCTGCCAAAACTGCAATAATTCCCGGCAAAGGCTGACCGGAAGGAGTTTTGCCGGAAGCATTGGCGGTATTGACTTTGAATACATAATACTCCTGGGTGCCGTTGGAACCGAAATTTCCTCCGGCAACGCTGAAGCCGCCGTCAAGTTCCCGGGATTTTCCCCAGATGATATTTGCGGCAGCATCTTCCTCCGGCTTGGTCGAAACATAAACATCGCCCACATTATCCTTTACCCAGAAGCCGATGCGGTCATTTTCGGTAAACGAAGCACTCATGCCGTTATTGAACGAGCCGCTGGCGCCGGTATCCAGATTATACCATCCGTAATCGGCAAAGCCCTGACCGCGGTCAATATAGTTATCCTGCCCGTTGTCCTTATCTT
The DNA here is from genome assembly GCA_045533055.1 of Victivallaceae bacterium. Classification (GTDB taxonomy): domain Bacteria; phylum Verrucomicrobiota; class Lentisphaeria; order Victivallales; family Victivallaceae; genus SIG78. Next base: position 602 of record JAZSHD010000028.1, read on the forward strand.
TCCGGCTGTCAAGGATAAGATCAAATGCAACGGTTGTATCGCCGTCAAATGTCAGCCACCCCTGATTCCCTTGGACATTATACTGATAAGCCGCAGAAACTGAAGATATCGCAGATACCGTCAGAAAAGAAGCTAAAATCATTCTTTTTATCATAAGACCTCCTCATCGATTGTAGTTATCTGTTGCAGTATATTTCGTTGACCGACAAAATAATCTGTTGCTTTGTAAATACAGAATCCCATCCAGTCTTCTAACCGCAATCCGTGATAATATATCATGCAAAAAGGAAATTACAACCGAAAAAAAACGAAAATAATCAATATTTACAAATAAAAGGATAGCCTAAAAGCTCAAATCTGTAATGTCTGATAATCGTATTTTTGCAACCATCTGCCATGACGATGGTTCCGTCTGTGGCAGATATTTTTTAACTTTGCTGGGAATCTCAATAATTGCCCCTCCTGATTTGTGTTCATCCTGGACAAAATATTTAATGCGAACTTCCGGCTGTTCGTGGATATGATCAGCGATGTACGCCAAGCGCTCATTGATCGCCCGTTGCTCCTGCTCGTCCAGTTCCGGACTGGATTCGGTCAATCGGGCTGTTTCAGAGGGCTGATTATGGCGAGAGACTGTACTGAACATATCGAACGCTCCCGGAAACGGATCACAAAATGCCTGAACCTTCTGGAAGCGGTACACGGCGAGCTTGAATTTGTCTTTGAACAGAATCCGGACTGGAACCCGGATATCAAATGGCAAATTGAAGAAGCCGCCTGTAAGCTGGGCTTCACCCTTGCAACTCTTTCAAACTGGTACGATGACGAGGAGAAAACTTAAGACAATCTTTGTGCATTCAACTTGATAATCTGCAGAATTTCATCATATACCGGGCAGGGATGGGTTATAGCAAGTTCACTCTTCAATGATTCTGCCGCCGGTATGATTTTCTTGAGAAGATCATCTATTTGAGCAAACACGATCTCCGGACGGATTTGACAATCAGCTGCCATCTCCTGAAAGTTATTTCTTGAGATATTGGCAAAAGCAAATTCCTTTCCAATAGACATCGCAAACTCATGGGAGAGAGAGCTGTAAATTTCTGTGCAAAGCAAATCGTAGACCGGTGCAAGTCTGGTGTTTTTACCACTGTAAAGGACCGAGAAATTCTTTGCATGAGCATCGCCGTTCCCAATCAGAAAATTAAAAATGATTCGCCGTAAAAAATCAAGTTGTCCCGCAATACCGCCATGCATCTTCTTGATAAGATTGAAGCAGATCGGAATAGTTGGACCACCGTCATTTTCATATTTCTTTTCGGGATCTACGCTGAAAAGCTGACAGAAATCTTCCTGGTGCAATCTGGAAAACTTGCCGTTATTCTCCTTGCGGTCATATCTCTTTACACAATAATAAGGAATATGATCAAAATAGATAATGTCGCAAGGTGGAGCAGGAAATCCCAGTTTCTCCGCAAGGCGCATACAAAAGAACTCATTGAACACGCTGTTGGGATATTCTGCAATTGGTGGCTTAATGATATGAGTTGATGGCTCACCGTACAGTGGCAGCAAAATTTTGTTGTCCTTAACGCAGGCAATCAGTTTATCCTGTGCACCAGTTCCGGATATGCGGAAACCCTCATCTCTTCCCAGGTTCAACGGACGTTTGGGCAGTTGTGTTAAAATTTCAACAGCTTCTTCATTCGTGAGTTCACGGAGAGAGGGCGGATTTGTGCTGACAGTTTCCTCATTCTCTGCAGGATACAAAGAAACTGCTCCGGCGCAATCTCCACCAATAGCTTTGAGAAAACCAAAAATATTGTGTCTTGACAGATGCAGTATTTTACCAAGGCGTTTTCTGACCACAGCCGGCGGCAGAAGATTGTCGAAAAAAACAGAAGTAGTTTGATCATCAAACGCTTCTTTCTGAAGAGGAAGCGTGAACGAGAGTTGCACTGCAGATGGATCTTGCAGATAATCTTCAGAATAACGGAATGAAAGAGTACCTTTGTCGGATTCAAGAAAACCGGCAAGTTTACCAAGCAAAAAAACATTCAGGGTTTCCATTATTCATCATCTCCTTCAAGCGTGGTCAGTTCAATTGTAACACCAAGCGTTTCGAGGACACTGAAAACCTTGTCAATATGCATGGATCTTTTGCCGTCTTCCAAATCCCGGACAAAGCGCACTCCGACATTAGCCAGTTGCGACAGCTGAACTTGAGTTACATTCTGTTTCTTTCGTTCAGAACGGACAATATCAGCAAGTTGTTGAATATTTGAGAGTTCTATTTTCATTGTTTGTATTTCCTTTCAATGTTAATATAGCACATCAAACAAGATTTTCAAGAAAAAAATTCAACCCTATCGGGGCGATTTTGGTGATTTTAAGCACTTTTCAACCCTATCGGGGCGATTTTGATAAAACCACAGGCAAATCAACCCTATCGGGGCGATTAAAGTAAAAAGATAAGGAATCATTATGACAAAAATCAACTGGAACATTACCATCAGGAACTGAAACAGGAAATGGTGAGCAGCGATAACCGCTGGCACATTTCCAAAACACAGAAAGGCGAAGAGGGAAGCAAGTTCTTTCTGACCAACTATGACCTTTTGCACACTCCCCACGGTAGCAGTCCCGATTACAAGGTCTGCTTTGAGACCTTCATCGAAAACTGCGACCAGTATATCGAAAAAATCAAAAAAATTCAGCAGGAAGCACGTGAACACATGACCGTTATGCTGGAAGCTGCAAAGGAACTTACCCATGAAGATTGAAGAAGTTATTTCCCTTGTTATGACCGAACTCAACCGGGCTGAAGAGGCACACCCCGACTGGCCCCAAGATGCTGTCAGAGCTGCGGCGGTGGTCGCCGAATTATGTGGAGTTTTATTAATGTTGAGACATGGTAATTATACCACATTTGTGGGCTCAAAACATAATTTTTTGTATTCACATAATTTCCTTTCAAAGTTTTTCAAGCCAGTCCGGCAAATTTTTATCTTCGGACCAATCTTGCGGGATGATTGTTGTTGGAGGAATAAGTTTATCTAAAATTTGTCTTTTCATTTCTACATCCATTGTGGCATAACGATTGGTTGTTGAAGGACAGGAATGCCCCAACTAACTCGCGATTGAACTTAATGCATTTCCGGATTTGAGCATATATACACCAACACTGGCAGATTTGTAAAACACGGTTCTGTGAAGATATTATGAGAGACACAAGAGGTCTTTCACGTTTCTGTCTGAAAGTAAAAAAAGCGGTTTGCCTCTTGATAAAAACGGATTTATGTTAATCCAAGAACAACGAAGTCGTGTAGTACGCTTCAAAAAACAGGAGGACAAACCATGAATAATGTATCACAGCAACAAGAAAAAATCTACTTCGGTTTAGATATTTCTCAAAAGACTATTGAAATTTTTGTTTTAAAAGGTGAAAAAGGTGTCTCTTTTGGCAAAATATCAAACACCCAAAAAAGTTTGAATGAATTTTTTGATAAAGTACCTGTTCCGTCTGAATCAATAGTTGTTGCCCTTGAAACCGGTACGC
>JAZSHD010000187.1:0-4954 GCA_045533055.1 Victivallaceae bacterium
GCGGTGGGTTCGTTGACGATACGCAAAACTTCCAAACCGGCGATCTTACCGGCATCTTTGGTGGCCTGACGCTGACTGTCGTTGAAGTAAGCCGGAACGGTGATGACTGCCTGCTTGACTTCTTCGCCCAGATAGGCTTCGGCATCCGCCTTGAGCTTCTGCAGGATCATAGCGGAGATTTCCGGCGGGGAATAGCTTTTGTCGCCGACCTGGATATGGGCGTCGCCGTTGGCCGCCTTCACCAGCTCGTAAGGCACACGCTTGGCATCTTCAGCAACTTCATCGTATTTGCAGCCCATGAAACGCTTGATGGAAAAGATGGTTTGTTTGGGGTTGGTGACTGCCTGACGCTTGGCGGTCTGACCAACCAGACGCTCGCCACTTTTAGTAAAAGCAACAATAGAAGGGGTCGTACGCATACCTTCGGCGTTGGGGATAACCTTGGCTTCGCCGTGATCGATTACCGCCATACAGCTGTTGGTGGTACCCAAGTCAATACCGAGAACTTTACTCATAGTTTTTTCTCCTTGATTTTAGAGTTTTTTTGTTGATGTAAAATTTTTACACCAATTATTAAGCAATATGCGTGCCAATTTTGACAATAACCGTGGCGGCAAGTTCGTTTTAAGCTCAAAAACTTCAAAAAATAAGGATTTTAAAATTGGGCAAGCTGCGTGCCAAAAAGTTGTGACACAGTAAAAGTGTGCCATTGTGACACACATTATTGACACAACTGACACACTTGACACACTTGGCACAGTGTGCTCAAAGTTGTTTTTTAAGATTTTTCCGGTAATCTTCAAACCAGGGATAGTACTCCAGCAATGATTGCCAATAGTTTTTGGGAAAGTCATTAATTATTGGGCATTTTTCTATAAGCGACGGCTGGCTACTTAATATGATGTACCACTCTGCTCCGGCAAATTCATGGATGGGGGCAATATTGATGAAGTCTTTGTTATGAGCAAGCAAATCCGCCCAATCCATGCTGGTAAAATCGTGCCAGTGCGGGCAATAACCGGCTAATCTGGGCGAAAACTCCATTGCCCGCAACCACATGCGGCGGCATTCGGCTTCCATTTTCCGGCATTTATCCAAACAATCTTGTTCTCGATCGGTCAAATTGCTTTCGTTTTCCATAACAGGCTCCTTTGCAATAAAAAAAGGCACATTCCAAGAGATGTGCCAGCTCCAACGCTTACGACGGCGTATTGAGAACACACAAAACCGGAATGTGCCATGCTTTACGCATGGACACACCGTTTTGTAATAAGTTCTCAATGTATAACGCCAATATTTGAAGTCGTAATTCAGGAGCTGACGGTTTACAATTCAGTATGTATTATATGGAAAGATCCAAAAGGGTAAACCCTCTGGAACTATCCAGTTTTTTATTCAACAGAAAATTTTATTTTTCTACCTCGCTATGATTGATGATTTTCCTATTATCTCTAATATAAAACAGAATATGGTCAAATACAAGTATTTTGGCGATAAAAATCGAAAACTCGCCCTATCCCCACACTTGGCACAGTATGGAAAATGCTCTGATTGCCTGTGCGTGGGAATTTGAGGATTGGGAAATTTTGGGAAAGTATGAGAAAATATGGGAAAATATGGGAGCTGCTACTCTCATACACTCTCATACTCTCCCATACTCTCTCATACTTTCTCATAACACCAAGTATCAAATGCGTATCCACAACAATATATAAGTTATGTATACAGCTATCCCCAGAAAAGTTCCGAAAGGTACATAGCCATCTTTGAAATATTTTTTCCGGAACAGCAAGTACCCTGCTATGGCAAAAATACTGCCCAAAAGCAGCGTAACCAGCAAGCCCGGCAAGCCCGTCAACGCCCCCACGAATCCAGCGTATTTTACATCGCCGGCTCCCAGAGTACGCTTTTTCATAAGTTTGCCGGTTATCCCCGCAAATACCCCCAAGCCAATCAGACCGGCGGCCAGTCCGATCAAGCTCAAGAGCAGTGAATCCGGGTGGCTTTTTGCCGGGTGAACAATGAATACCCAGTTGTAAAGCACCCCGGAAATCATGCCGAAATATGTAAGTTTATCCGGCAGTTTCCGGTGTTCCACATCTATAAACGCACACGGTACCGCCACCGAAAGCAGGATTATTACTGCAATCAAAGCATGCACTTCAACGCCATTGTGCCAGATATTTACTGCCTGAAGTGTAAACAACGCCCCCACCAGTAATTCCATAATTATATACCGTGGCGAGATCGGTGCCTTGCAATCCCGGCATTTGCCGCCCAATGCCAGAAAACCGATCACCGGCACATTGTCGAACCACCGTATTTTATGATTGCACTTGGGGCAATGGCTGGGCACGATGACCACCGACTCACCCAGCGGGATCCGCCAGATGCAAACATTGAGGAAACTCCCCAGACAACTGCCGAAAATGAACGAAAATACTATAAGAATACTTTGCGGCACCAATTCCCGCAAGGGCGTACAGAGTATATCGTAAATGTTCATTTCCGGCTGCCTTTATTTTACTTATTTACTTCCGGCAGACCGGCAAAACCTTTGGCGAGGTCTTCGTCGGTCGGCACATAGTCGGTCATAGCTCCGTTGTTGAAGCGTTCATACGCAAACATATCAAAGTAGCCGGTACCGGTCAAACCGATCACTATCACCTTTTCTTCGCCCGTTTCCCGGCACTTGATGGCTTCGTCGATACCCGCCCGGATGGCGTGGCTGCTTTCGGGTGCGGGCAAGATGCCTTCGCAGCGGGCAAAGAATTCTGCCGCTTCAAAGACTTCGGTCTGCTTGACCGTTCTGGCTTCCATCAAGCCTTCGTCGTAAAGTTCGCTCAAAACCGGGCTCATGCCGTGGTAACGCAAACCTCCGGCGTGGGTAGCCGCGGGCATAAAGCCGCTGCCGAGGGTATACATTTTTGCCAGCGGGCAGACTTTCCCCGTATCGCAATAGTCATAAACATATCTGCCGCGGGTCAGACTGGGACAGCTTGCCGGTTCCACGGCAATAAAGCGGTAATCGGCTTCGCCCCGGAGTTTTTCGCCCATAAAGGGTGCGATCAAACCACCCAGATTGCTCCCGCCGCCGGCACAACCGATGATTATATCCGGCTTGATGCCGTATTTATCGAAAGCGGTCTTGGTTTCCAAACCGATGATACTCTGGTGGAGCATCACCAGATTCAGCACCGAACCCAGCACATAGCGGAAACCATCCTGATTGAGGGCACTTTCCACCGCTTCAGAAATCGCACAGCCCAAACTGCCGCCGGTGCCGGGAAATTCGGCTAAAATCTTGCGGCCGACTTCGGTAGTTTCCGAGGGCGACGGAGTGACGCTGGCTCCGTAAGTACGCATGACTTCCCGGCGGAACGGCTTCTGCTCGTAAGATACTTTGACCATGTAAACCTGACACGCCATCTTGAAGAAACTGCACGCCATGGCAAGTGCTGTACCCCACTGACCGGCTCCGGTTTCGGTGGTAACGCCCTTCAAGCCCTGTTCGTGAGCGTAATAGGCTTGAGCGATGGCACTGTTGAGCTTGTGACTGCCGGAGGTGTTGTTGCCCTCAAATTTATAAAAGATTTTAGCAGGCGTGTTCAGCTCTTTTTCCAGAAAAGAGGCATGTACCAGCGGTGCCGGGCGGTACATCTTGTAAAAATCCCGCACCGGTTTGGGTATGGGTATATACTGGGTGGTGTTATCCAATTCCTGCTTGGCAAGTTCTTTGCAGAACACTTTGGAGAGTTCTTCGAGCGTCGCCGGTTCGCAGGTCTGGGGATTTAAAAGCGGTGCCGGCTTTATGGGCATATCCGCCCGCAGATTGTACCAGCTTGCCGGGAGTTCATCTTCGCTCAAATAAATTTTATAAGGGATTTCGGAAAATTTACTGCTCATAGTTTACCTCGTTATTTTTCAGCGGTATATTCGGAATTCATTGCCGCAATAAAACTTGTTTCATGGCGTTTATAAAGAGTCGCACCTTCCGGGAACCGTTCACTTTTCCGGAAAATACACTTTATTTCGTAGGGCGGATCTTGCTTGACTACGGTAAAAGATTTGGGGTCACGCTTGAGCTTTTCCACCGCTTTTTTACCGCCTTCATACAAAAGCTCTCTTGCCTTTACCGGCGACAGATGTATGGCGGCAAGTTTGCTTTTTTTGTAAACTTCTGCCGGAGCCTCATCCAAACCTTCTTCGGAATTACACCCCTGCTTTACCCCCACCGTGACCACTCCGGGAGCCAGCTCTTCAGCTTCTTTGGCAAAGGCGTTTTCGCCGCCAGCAAAAATCACCGGCACGCCCAACTCTCCGGCACAAAGGGCAAATTCACCGAATTCCCCCACCGGCAGACCGTTGGCAGTTATCTCCCAAACCCCGAAAGTTCCGGTGTGGGTCAAATGGCTGTAAGGCGTGCGGCTTTTGGCGTGCTGACCGACCCAGCCGATGCCGTCAAAACTGCTGTCCAGCGTAAAGGGCCAGACCGGCGATGCCAGCCCCCGCATAAGTTCCACCCGGCTGTCCAGCAATTCCGGGTCGATAGCACCGGGGCCGTGACCATCGACCACCCGGATCTCATCGGCTCCGCCATCGAACATGCCCCGGATAACAGCGTTGACTTCTTCGGTCAGCAGCCGTTTGGCTTTTTCGTAATAAGGGTTGCCCGGGGAACAGTATTCTTCAAAATTCAAAACTCCGGCTACGCCTTCAATATCCGTTACCAGCATGATCTTCATAATCAAATACCTCTTATTTTCTGCGGGCTCTCGGCGGGCGGGTGAACCGCACTTTGTTGTTGCTTTTAAGCTTGACACCGTTGGCAAAAAGTACGCAGTTAAGTGCCGCATGACCAATGTTCTGCACCAAATGCAAGCGGCTTTCGCTGCTGCACTCCTGCAAAGCGGGGTTGACCACCACTTTAACGCTTTTATCGGGCATTATATAC
>JAZSHD010000041.1:0-3268 GCA_045533055.1 Victivallaceae bacterium
GCAAATAGATAAATGCCGGGAAAAGGTTTGGAAAAAGGGGGTGGAGTTTGAGGAGGGGGAAAAGGACCTTTCCTCAAAAGGTCTTTTCCCCCTCCTCAAGTACCGACCCTTATTGGAAACAGAACATTTCGTTAAAAACTATGCTGAAAAACTTTATAATCAAAGAATTTGCCAACTGGCACCCGGCGGAATGGGTGTGGATGATTTTCTGCACGCTTTTCACTGCCGCCCTCTCCCTTTATCTTGGCGATACGGCATTTGGAGTTGCGGCGTCGATCACTGGTGTACTTTACAGTTTATGGGCAGGCAAAGGCAAACTCTCCTGCTACTTTTTCGGAATTTTCAACAGCTTTGCTTACGGTTTGATCGCATTCAAAGCCACACTTTACGGCGAAGTCATCCTGAATTGGGGTTGGTATTTACCTATGATGTTCGCCGGATTATTTTTCTGGAAAAAGCATTTGAAAGCCGAAGTTCAGGAGATCATCAAGCGTGCTTTGAGCTGGCAATACCGGCTGCTGACTGCGGGGATCGCTCTTGCCGGAACCGCCGCCGGAGCATTTATCCTGCATAAGCTGGGCGATCAGGCTCCGGTACTGGACGCTTTTACCACGGTTTTGTCAGTTATAGCCATGGTACTGACGGTCAAACGGTGCGTGGAACAGTGGGCGATCTGGACTATGGTCAATATTACCTCTATATATATGTGGTATAAGGTCTATTTGACTGGTAATGGTTCAATAGCCATATTGCTGATGTGGGTGCTTTCTCTGATAAACGGGATAATATTCTATTGTCTGTGGCAGCGGGAGTTGAAAAATGTGCAAAAATAATTCAGATTTGACCGTGATCCTTGCCGATGGAGCTTTCCCCGCCGGCAAAGAAGCTCTTGAATATCTGGAAAATGCCCGGCAAGTGATTTGCTGCGACGGAGCTGCCCGGAGTCTGGTAGCTTACGGCAGGGAGCCGGATCGGATCGTCGGCGATCTGGACAGCTTAAGCGAAGAATTCAAAAAACGCTTTGCCGACCGCATCGAACAGGTCAGCGAACAGGAGAGCAACGATTTATCCAAAGCCTTCCGCTACTGCTGCAGTCAAGGTTATACTGACATAGTTATATTGGGAGCCACCGGCAAACGGGAGGATCACACGCTGGGCAATCTTTCACTTTTAAGTATCTATGCAGAAAGCGTACCCGATATAAAAATCGTTACCGACTACGGTTATTTTACGGTGGCAAAAAGACCCGGCACCTTTCAATCCTTTGCCGGTCAGCAAATATCCATAGTTTCCCTGACCGGCAAAGCCGTGGTCAGTTCGCAGGGTTTGAAATACCCTATGGATAAACTGGAGCTGAAACTCTGGTATCAGGCAACGCTAAATGAAGCGGAAAGCGACAGTTTCACTCTGGATTTTCCGGAAAATTGCGAGCTTTTACTCTACCGGACCTTTGCTGCAAAATAAGTTTTTTTCATCAAAAAACAGCGATATATTTGTTTTTTACCGGTTTTGGAGATATATTAAGTCACTTGTAGTATATAATATTACAAAAGTTTGTTAGGTTTGCAACAACCTTAAAGTAGTTAACACATACAAAACAACCAACAATGGAGTGAAACTGTGAGCTACACTGTACTTGTGTTTGTCAAACAGGTTCCGGACACCCAGAACATCACTGGCGACGCCATGAAGGCTGACGGTACCGTCAACCGTGCGGCATTGCCTGCGATCTTCAATCCGGAAGACCTCAACGCGCTGGAATTGGCGCTTCAACTCAAAGACCGTTACGGCGTCAAAGTCGTAGTCGCCACCATGGGTCTGCCCGCCGCTGCCGATGTGCTGCGTCAGGCAATGTACCGCGGTGCTGATGAAGGTATCTTGCTGACCGACCGTGCGTTTGCCGGTGCCGACACCCTCGCAACCAGCTTTGCATTGAGCTGTGCTGCCAAGAAAGTCAAATACGATCTGATCCTCTGCGGTCGTCAGGCCATCGACGGCGACACCGCCCAGGTTGGTCCCCAGGTAGCTGAAAAGCTGGAACTGCCCCAGATCGCTTATACTGAAGAAATCATCAGTCTGGGCGACGGCAAAGTAGTTGCCCGCCGTGCTATCGAAGGCGGCTACGAAGTATTGGAAAGCCCGCTTCCGGCAGTTATGACCGTTATCGACGCAAACATTCCCCGTCCGATGGCTGCCAAACGCATCATGAAATACAAGCGTGCCCGCATCAAGAGCGAAATCGCCAAGGAATTCGGCGACGATGCTGTGGCTGCCAAGATGGCAGAATTGCAGAACAAGGGTCTGCTGATCGAAGAATGGACCGCTGCTGATGTAGATGCCGACCTTGACCGTATCGGTAAGGCCGGTTCTCCGACCAAGGTCAAGGCGATCGCCAGCGTGGTGCTGACCGCCAGCGAATCAAAACAGGTCGAAGCTACCGAAGCCGGTGTAACCGAGCTTATTCACGAACTTATTGCTGATCATACTTTGGGATAATCTATCATGGCTGAAAAAATGGGTAATGTTTGGGTTTTCATCGAACACGAAGCCGGCAAGATCGCTGACGTGAGTCTGGAACTGGTCTGCAAGGCCCGTGAACTGGCTGACCAGCTCGGCCTCAAGGTCGAAGGTCTGCTGCTGGGCGATGAAAATGTGGAAAAATTTGTGCCGACACTTTACAGCTACGGCTGCGACACTGTCTATATGGCTTGCGACAAGCGTCTGGAACCCTTTACGGTTCTGCCTTTTGCCAAGATCATCATGCAGCTGATCCTGGAACACAAGCCGAACATTCTGATGTTCGGTGCCACTATGAAGGGCCGCGAACTGGCTCCCCGCGTGGCTTCGGAAAAACGCTGCGGCCTGACCGCTGACTGCACCGAGCTGAAGATCGACGACTTTGAAGATGCTTTGAGCAAAACTGTCTACAAAGACAAGCTCATGCAGATCCGTCCTGCCTTCGGCGGCAACATCATCGCCACCATCGTCAACACCTGGGAAGACCCCCAGATGGTGACCGTGCGTGAAGGCGTTATGAAAATGGGCACTGCCGATACCAGCCGCAAGGGCGAATTGGTGAAAGTGCCGGTGGTACTCAACGATGTTGATACCGTAGTAAAAGTTATCGAACGCGTGCGTGAAGAAAAGACTGTTGACCTGAAGGGTGCACAAATCATCGTAGCCGGCGGCTACGGCGTGGGCAGCAAAGAAAACTTCAAGCTGATCCAGGATCTGGCGGAAGCCCTCGGCGGCGAAGTCGGTGCCTCCC
>JAZSHD010000170.1:0-3124 GCA_045533055.1 Victivallaceae bacterium
GGCAGCAGCTGCCGGGCTTGTTCACTGCCATAAGAAGAGATTTCAAGCTCGCCAACGATCTGGAAAAACTCTATTTCAAAGCTACGCCCGAACACATGCAGTTCAACTGGAAAGATGATCTACTCAATGCCGTTATCTTAAAAGCTCTGGGCAGCGACGATTTCCGCTGGAACTTACGCAGTAAAGCTGCCTGCGACAGTGCCAGAGAGGCCGCCAGAGGTCGTTTTGCCGCCTGCGGCGAAGAACTTTTTACGGCATTGAAAACCATTTTTGACTCCGCCGCCAGGATCCGGCAGCTGTTGAAGAAACTCCCTGCCAACAGCCTGACCCGCAGCGATATAGAGTGCGAGCTGGATTTCTATTTCCGACCCGGCTTTTTGCGTTACAGCTTCTGGCACGAGCGTTACAAACGCTATCTGCGTGGTTTGGAATTGCGCATACAGCGTGCCATAGCCAATATAAAGCAGGACGAAAACAAACTCGCCCCGCTGGAAGATTATGTGGAACGCATGGATCTGGCATTGAACAACATACCCGAGCTGGCACTTGCCCCCATGCTTTACGACTTTGTACTTTTTATGCAGGAATTAAGGTTGGCGACCTTCGCCCCGGAAGTCCGTCCGCTGGAAAAAGTATCGCTGGAAAAGCTGAAAAAGAACTGGGAAGAACTCCGCTGCTGAAAAAATTACAGCAATATCGTAAACTCTTCAGCCCGCCTTATAACCCGGCGGGCTAAATTTTTGTGATTTTAAATGCACAGCTAATTCTTAAATGCTACTTATCGTCTGTAGACATATAGTCATCATTGTAATATATTAGCAAATATGAAACAGGAGTTTTTATATGGATATTTGTAAAAAATTTGGTTCTCAAGTTCGTAAATTTCGCATTGAGCAAGGGCTATCCCAGGAAGTATTAGCCCAAAAAGCCGGTCTGCACCGGACATATATCGGAGGAATTGAGCGTGGAGAACGGAATATAAGTTTGGAAAATATTCAAAAAATTGCCACAGCTTTATCATTAAAAATTGATTTATTATTGTCCGGAATTGATGAGTAAATTGTTAATATCAACTACAGAATAAAGGTTATGCAAACATGTTGGATTGGGAAAAATTTGAAATCACCAGTGAAGCTTACTTAAAACAAAAATTTGGAAAGGTTGCTGGTTTTGAATTGCAGGGCGGCAGTGATTCTACAAGATCAGATATAAAAGTAACTACCTTAAGTGGTCAACAACTGTTTTATATAGAAGCCAAATCATGCCCTGCACAATGCGGTCAGTTTGTTCTTCTGCCCAATATTGCCACAAAAACATTTGATTACAGTCCGGGCAATTCCATTAAAATAAACAATTACTCCCAAGCTGTAATTTCGTATATGAATTTCTTTTTTGAAGATTTCAAAGAAGCCGGAACGACCGGGAAAGATATTTTCTTTGAAAATTGTTCCAATATTTTTGCCGACTGGATCATTAACTTTTACAGTCAAAAAGAAGTACGCTTTATCATAACTAATGGCAACATTATTTTACCGGTCGAAAACTTCAAGTCTTGTTTTTCTGTAACAGCCAAATACCGAACCAAGCGGAGTGGTTCCTCGTCAGTTCCGGCAAAAGATATTGCCCCGGTCAGCGAATATATGAATAGTAATTTCCCTGTATCAAATATTTTACGGGAAAACGGTAAATTGTTTGTATCATCCAACAGCAACCTTGACAAAAAGAGATTTGTCATTGGCGGAAGAGAATATATGTTTGCTGCCGTTGAAAATAGATACGAAATCCGCAAATTATCCAATACATTCAATGCCAATGTGATTTTTTCCATCAACCTGAAGCAAGGCTGTCAGGGGCTTGCCGATGAAGAGTTTATAGCATATCTGCATTGAACAAACTTGGTTGAACAGGGTATTTTTTTTCATCAGAAAAATCACCCCGGAGGGCTTTGCCTATTTCTAGAGAGATGTATTGTAAAACATCTATAACGACAGAATTGCCAAAATGTTTATATGCTTGTGTAGCACTTTTGGCAATTTTATATGTATCAGGGTAGCCCATAATTCTGGCACACTCTCTCGGATGAAGTTTCCTGGGGCGACCGTTCACCAGATAGCCTCCAGTCTTGGCAAATACACCACCGCCATAGGCTGAAAAAGTTATGGCAATACCCTTGGTGCTGTAAATACGCTCCCCCTGCCCACCTTTATTGACGATGCCAAGCCGAATAGAAGAATTGCTGTGATAAATATCCGGTTTGCCATTGTAAAATGTGTCTGGTCTGTTTATATATAAACGCTCAACAGCCGACTCATCATTAAGCAGAAAATCTTCAACATGTCTGGTCAGCGGAAATGGTTTCGGGTACTCAAAATGATTGATTGCAAGATCTTTTCTGAAACAAACCATGTAGATCCTTTCCCGTTTCTGCGGGATACCATAATCCACTGCATTCAATACTTTTTGATTAAAAGTATACCCCAAATCTTCCATAACAGCTTTAACTACCTGTAAAGTTCTGCCATCATCGTGAACGGCGAAATTTTTAACATTTTCCAAAAAAACCACTTTGGGTTTTTTCTCTTTTACAATACGGGCCACATCAAAAAACAGTGTTCCCCGGCTATCCTCAAACCCCCGTTGTTTACCGCTGATTGAAAAAGCCTGACATGGAAATCCAGCACATAAAATATCATGATTTGGGATGCTTTTTTCATCAACTTTGGTAATATCGCCCTCGGGTACTTCGCCAAAATTAGCAGCATAAACTTCTTGAACCGGCTTATCCCATTCATTGGAATAAACGCATTTGGCACCCAAAGACTCCAAGGCAATACGGAATCCTCCCAAACCGGCAAACAAGTCGATAAAGGTATAATTTTTCAACAGTTTATGCTCTATTTCAATCACTGATCAAATTCTCCGTCGATAAGACACTCTGTATATTTTAACACAACATGAACAAAATATCAAATCGCAACAACTCTGTCAGATAAAAAAATTGTATAATACGCATGTATTTAAAATTAAAAAAGCCCGATCCAATCGAATCAGGCTTTGAAATATCGTGGTAGCGGGTACCGGGATCGAACCAGTGACAGGCGGATTATGATTCCGCTGCTCTACC
>JAZSHD010000173.1:0-11976 GCA_045533055.1 Victivallaceae bacterium
GCAAATAGATAAATGCCATTCAAGTTTTAAAAAAATTCCAATACAAAAGTTGATCATAAAGATTTTTACTGACCTACCCATATTGGGAACAGAGCCTAACGAAAAAAAAGCGGCAGTCGCAAAAACTGCCGCTTCCTTGTAAGCATAAGCTATTAGCGAGCGTAGTATTCGATCACGCTCATGATCTGGACATTCACCGGGATCTCATCGAGATTGGGTTCACGAACCAGAGTGGCTTTCAGAGCTTCCAGATCAACTTCCATATAGGCGGGAACGGTGCTGTTGCTCTTCTTGGCCATTTCGGCAATAGCCGGAGATTTTTCGGCATTGATGGTGATGACACTGCCGGGCTTTACGATAGCACTGGCACGGTCAAGACGCTTGCCGTCGACCAGAATGTGACCGTGGTTGACGATCTGCTTGGCAGCAAAGATGGTCGGAGCAAAACCGGCACGGTAGACCATGGCATCCAGGCGCTGTTCCAGAGAACGGAACAAGCGTTCGTGGGTCTGGCCCAAACCAGCCTTGGCTTTGGCATAAGCGATACGCAGCTGCTTTTCGCTGATAGCATAGTGGTTGCGGAGCTTCTGCTTTTCCATCAGCAAGGTTCCGTAGGTGGAGAGCTTGGCACGACGGCCTTTACCATGAGGACCTGCCGGATAAGGACGCTTGACGCTCGGACATTTGGGGTCGCCCCACAGGCACTGACCGACGCGGCGGCAGAACTTGTGTTTGGCTTGACTTGCGGTAGACATTGATCTATCCCTTTCTTAAGTATTTGTTTGCGAAGTCGGGAACCCTGCTGACTTTCAGCAAAAAACCTGTTCCCTGCAGTCAGGTGTCAAGCCCATAAATTCACAACATGGGGCCTGACTGCAACTTCAAGTCCTTTAAAATAACCCCAAAATCAGCTTTTTGCAAATCTATGTTGTAAAAAATCTCTTTTTTTGATAAAGAATTGATTGCAAGAGTGCAGTTTTGCAACTATTGTAATATATAGTATTCAAAGGAAAGGAATCCGTTTATGTTTTACCGTTTGCTTATACTCTTTTCTGCCGCATTGATTTTTTGCAGCGGCTGTTCCAAAAAAACTGCACCCGATCCGCCGACTGCCCGGGCTGAATTGACTGTGCGGCTTTACGATACTCTTAAGGAAAAGCGTTACACCGAAGCTTTGGCGATCAACGATAAACTTTTGGCATTGGATCCCAACGATGCCGATCTTATGGAAATGCGTGACCGGATCATTGGCAATATTGCCGCACTTAATGTGCAGAAGTATGTGGATAAAGGCAGATTGGAAAAGGCTTATTCCTACATTCGCAAAGAACGCAAAAATTATCCGGTAATGCCCCGGCTGCGTTTGTTGGAGGAAGAAGTAAAAAACCTTATAGTTTTGCGGAATGCCGCCCGAAAACTTGCTGAGGCTTCAACTATTCCGGAACTGACAGCGGCATTGGAGCATATTGTGCCGTTAGCAGCAAAGTATCCTGCAGCCAAACAGCTTGATTCTGATATTGCTTTGCGTAAAGCTGAACTCAAAAAAATGCGGGAGGATGCCGCCAGTGCTATCGAAAAAGCCGCTCAAAAAACTGCACCGGCTGTTGTGAAAGCCGATAAAAAAGAGATAAAACAGAAGTAATGAAGTTGTTTATATTATTGCTGTTTTGGGCATTGGGATTGTCCGGTGCCGAGGAAACAGCCGGAAAATATTACTTCAACCTTGCCGGAAGAGATTTTACTGAGCAGGAAGCACTTAAACTTGCCGCCGGTAAAAGCGATCTGAATTCGGCAATTCAGGAAAACTTTGCCGCCGCTGCTGCCATTGTTCTTTTTTCGCGTGAAGGTATTACGCTGTCGCCGGAGCGGACAAGGGAGTTTTTAAAGAACTCGCTGAGATTGATGTCGGATACTGCTCAAAAAGATTTTCAAGCCATGCTTTTGCGGGAAAATCTTACCCGTGAGCAATGGTTGGAGCGTGAACAGGATAAACTGGAAAATCAGTTGAGCGAAGCTGTGCTTAAATGGTATATCAGGCGATACGGCAAAGCGAATCCTGTAACTGAAGAACATGTGCAGAACTGGTATTACCGCAATTTGGACCTGTTTCGCCGGATAAAACTCGATCAGGCAAAAATATGGGTGTTTAAGCTCAATGATCGGGAAAAAATGCAAATAGCCCTTTCGGCTCTGCATCAGGCGGTACCGGCGGCGGCTGTCCGGGAGAAATATGCAGTGAATTTGAGCATTGAGTCTATTGCTGAAGAACTGCATGCCGGAAATATCAAGCGGGAGCGTCTTGGGGATGATTACTGGCTTTTTACCGGCAGCAAACACCTTTTTCTGGCTGCTTCTGATGCAATAAGCTATACGGCTTTGCCGCTGAACGGAGAATTGAAAAAATCCATCCGTAATGCTTTGTACGAAGCTCTGGCCAAAGCCCGATTGGCAGAAATTTTAAAAAAAGAGTTCAAGAATCAGAAGCTCATCTTTTATTACTCCAGGCAAAACAAGCTCAATGACTCATTACCACCTGATCTTTGAAAGTCAGATTTATCCGGTTGCGGCTGTCGCTCCGGCGGAGGGCATCTTCGATGGCACTTTGCAAAATATCCAGCCATTCCGGATAGTTGCCCTTTGGCATGGTCACATGATAGCGGCGTGCTTTTGAACCTTTGCGGTAATCAATAAGCATTACCAGATTATCTTCCTGCCGCAGGCTTACTGCCGCTATTGAAAAACATTTATAACGCTGCACCGCCATTATAAGATGCAGTGCCGGCTGCAGGGCGTTATGCACTTCGCCGGATCGCATAGTTGTATGCAAAGTACCGTTGATCACCGGCAGGTTGGGATGTACTCCGAAGCATTCGTTAGTATTCATGACCACGCAATTTGCATCAGTTACCAGCGGCGAACCTGGCCGTCCGATAAACGCCCGGGGGATTCGTTCTTCGATCTTGATTTCCAGCGTATCCGGCAGGATAAATCTTACCTGGGCGTCAGCGACATTGGGTATGGAACGCAGCTGCTGCCGCAGTTCGGCAGGCTTCAGGGTAAAAAGATTGGTTTTGCCGTTTTGCAAATCAAGTTTGCGTAAAAGTATACCGGATGTTACCGGATTTTTTCCCCAGTACCCGCTGGAGATGATATTGGTATGCCGGAGAGTAAAATGTTCGTTTTCCCGGAACATACGGTTTTTCAGCCAATAAAGCCAAAGAACACAGCCGGTGATAACAGCTGCCAGAAATACCAGCAGAATAATACCCCGGATAAGTTTTTTCTTTTTTTGCCGTTCTGCCGGATCGACTGTTCCCGCAGAGCCTTTGCTTTTACGCATTGCCGCCATTATTGTAAATCTCCCAATTATATGTACGGTAATATAACCCGATATATTTGTTTTTAAAAGCAGCAAATTCAGAAAAGTACGAATTTTTTTTCAAAACCGCCCTGTTGGCAGTTGAAACTCCTGCTAAACGGTGCTAAATTACATCAGAATATATTTCAAGCAAAAAGTTTTATTTATGGAAAATGATACGCCCAATATTCAACTGGAGATGAATTTCAGTACTCCTTCCGGCAACCGCTTTCGCCGTTGTTTGGATAACGGTGTTTTTACCGTGCTTTTTGAGCATGCTGCACCGGGCATGGAGCTCGCTGATAACGACGCTGCAATGCGTTTGGCTGAGTTGGAAAAAATCGTTCTTGCCTTCAGAGAGCTGCCTGCAGCATTGGCGTTGACAGACCGGAGCTTTTCAGATAATGCCCGGCGGGCGGTGGACTATGCTGCCTTGCTGCCGGAAAAACATCGCAATTCCCATTTGATCTATATTTCCGGAAGAAATACTTCGGATGAACAGTTCAAAAGCTTGATTGCCCAAGCCAAAGCGTGTAATCTTGCTAATATCGTGGCGGTTTCCGGCGACAGTCGTCCGGGGGAAAGTGTGCGAGAGCTGCGGAATATGGATTTTTGCGAAAGTATCAGAGCTTTACAGCTGCTTAAAAACAGCGATGAGCGACAGGAGTTTTTTGCCGGAGCAACGGTCAATGGGCACTTATCTTCGGCTCCGGCACTTTACAGTTCGCTGTTCAAGCTGGTCAAGAAGTTCAATGCGGGGGCGGAGTTTGCAGTAAGTCAGGCGGGTTTCGATATGGCTCAGTTGGACGCTTTGCGCCGCTATCTTTCGTGGCGTGGTTATCACCAGCCGTTGATCGCCCGTTTATTGCTGCTGACTCCGGACAAGGTGGAAAAAATCATGGCAAAAGCATTGCCGGGAATAACGATCTCGCAGGATTTTCTGATGATGTTGGAAAAAGAGTTGCGTTTTTCCGCCAGCCAGTTTGAAGCAGCTCAATACCGCAGATTGGAATTGCAGGCGGCAGGTTGCAAACTTTTAGGTTACAGCGGAATACAAATTTCCGGTGCCGATACTCCCGCAAAAATCCACATTGCTTTTGAACGGGTTTGCCGGGCATTGAAAGAGTTTACCAATCTGAAGAGCTGGGAAGAAGAGTACAGGTTTTATATGGCACGCAGCGACATGGCTCCGGCGGATCAGAGTTTTTATCTGTTTGAAGATTTGCTGCAAGGGATGTTGAGCGACAGTTCTGCACCCCGCCTGACCGAATTTCAACTGCCTTGCCAGAGTTTTGCCGGTAAAATCGGTGACTGGGCAAGACGCTTTTTCTTCCCGGATGCCAATTTGCAGGCTGCCGATGAACGCCGCTGGCTGAAAAAACTCCTTGCCGGATGCGTTGGGTGCAATAATTGCCGTTTACCGCTGACTCAATTCTATTGCACAGAACGCTGTCCAAAACGGTTGTCAAACGGAGTATGCGGCGGGGTCCGCAGCAGCGGCGAGTGTGAAGCAGGCAATCAGCTTTGCGTACATTGGCAGATCTGGCACGCCGCCGAACGCAAGAGAGAATCAGATAAGCTGGAAAACGATATGATACCGCCCGGTAAATGAATGTGGGGTGAAAACGGCGAATAAGTCAATTTTCAAGAAAATTTTACCGGATGAAAAACCATTGAAGACTTTGAAAAATAAAAGAACAGTGCTATATTATTGAAGGTAAATAGGTTTAACGGGTCGAACATGAAATGATCCGTTGATGAGAAGTGCAAAAAGCCCATGGGCTTTTTACTGGCATTATGCCAGTAAAAGACCTGTTTAATGGCAAAACGGGCGGGTGAATTCTGTTTTTTTGCCGGGATTGTTTGAAGACGGTTGATTTATGAAGCAGTATCAGCCCGGGGCTCAGAATTGAGGTTGATTGTGGAACGAAATTTAACAAGTTGTTTTAATTACCTTACCGGGATCTTTGACTCGGAAACGCAGGAGCAGGCAGTGTATCCTTATGCATCGGCTTTTGCTTTTTATTCGGCAGTGATATTGTGTTTGAACTTGCTGCCCCATGTGCTGTTCCAAAGTTTGCCTTACGGTGGGGGTTGTGCATGTTTCATGGTGTTGATAACCGGTGTTTACGGCCTGTTTTTCTTGCAGGCAATGAAGAAAAGCGGTTCAGCTTTTACAGAGCGGCGGAACTTCTGGACGATTGTTTTTTCGTTGTTTATCACCGGCAGTGCATTGTATTACATGCAGGTTCTTGCATATTGTTTTCTGCTTTCTGTCGGCAATTACAATGGTGTTGCCGGATACTTTCTTGGTACAGAAGCCCTTGATTCGCTTTTTCACAGTTCAATTATTGAGTCGATTGTAAATTTTGGGGTTCCATCAACTTTGTATATGGAACTTGATTTTTTGAAATATCACACAGGAATACACTTTTTGCTGGCTGGAATAGCAAAAATCACAAATCTGCCGGCTCTGTATCTGTTGCATTATATTTTTCCACTGATAACTTTTCCGCTTTACGCCGGATTGTGCTTCAAGCTGGTCGTTGAATTGCGGTATCTGTTTTCCCGCAAAGCCAAATTGAATTTTTATGATGTTTTTACCGTTTCTTTTTTGGTGTTGGGCACTTTTTTTGTGATGCGTGCGGCATATTATGGCGGATTGGCGGCTCCTTCACTTTATCTTTCTGTGAGTATGGCGTTAGGGATGATCCTGCTGCTGATATTGGCTTGTCTTACCTGCTGGGCAATACGCACAAAGCGTTTTGAAAATAGCAAATTCCGCTGTTTTTATTTTGCCTTGCTGCTTCCGCTTTTTATTGCTGTAAGTTCGATAGCAAAGGTAACAGCCGGATTGTTCATCCTGGGAGCAGCGGCAATTTACTTTTTCAGCCGTAAAGTCAGTGCTGCGGCCTGGATAAAAGGTGGGGTGTTTACAGTATATTACGCAATAGTATTTATTGTTGTATGCAAATTTATGGTGATGCATTCTTACAGCAACGAAACGGTTGCCAATGTAATACCTTTTGCTTTTTTGCGTCACTGGCCCAACTGGTGTGCATTTATAGTGACGGTTTTGCCGGTGGTGCTTTTTTTGAAGGAGCGTAAATGGTCGTTCCGCAAGATATTTAACGGCAGTACTGTATTGGAAAATATGCTTTTGGGGCTGTGTGCTGCATTTTGGATACCGCCGCTGATCTGTCATATAGATGGAGGCAGCAGCTGCTATTTTTACATGCTGCCATACACATTTGCGGTGATTGTCTGCTGTGCAGTGGATATTCCGCAAAAATTGCTGGAGAGTTTTCCCGGTGGTTTGCAGAAGAGTTTGAAATTTTTGTTATTGTTCGGAGTTGTCTCTGCCGGAATAATGGCAACAGTATATTGTGTCTATCCTGGGATAGCAGCATATCCTGAACGCATCAATAAAGCCGGAGTAAAAAATATTGTTGAAGGTGTGTTCAAGGCAAGAGAAATCATAAAATCATCAGAGAACAAAAGTTTATATCTGGCTTATATAGGAGATGACTCTCCGCTTATTTACCCATACCCCAATGGTACGGGTCTGGTGGTTCAGGCTATACTGGGTATACCGGTGATCAACAGCATTTATCCGGGGGCAAATGGTGATTTGGTTGCTCCGGTGGTCAGTAAAAAACATTCAAAAATTGTGTTGGAACCATTACCAAAATCAGTTAACGGTTATGCTTATGCAGTTGCCGGGGTGCAAGATAAATTGCGGAAGTTTGACCGGAAATCGGCAATAGAGTATGCAGAAAAGCATGGCTATAAATATCTTTTCATCTTTGCTGATGGGATAAGATTGCTGGAGCTGGATGGTGCAAAAGAAGTTGTATTGTGCCCGCCGGGGCAGCAGCACTTGTTCAAGTGAGTTGTGAATGTAAATTTTTATTTGTAAAGAAGTGAAAGCGAAAGTTTATGAGCAGTAGAACAACGGCATATACCGAAGATCAATTTTCAACATTATATCCGCCCGGTTTTGAGCTGTATTTCTGGAACCGTTTCCGGGCAGGAAAGATCAGAAAACTGCTGAAAAAGCTTGATGTGCAAAAGGTGTTGGATGTTGGTTGCGGATGTGGTCACATCGTAAAAGATCTGCGGGAACATAATATTGATGCCTACGGTTGTGAGTTGTCGGCATCCTCCAAAGCGTGCAGCCCGGAAATAGCTCCATATGTTATGATTGGTTGCGATGCTGTGGATGTACCTGTAGAAATTCGGGAGAATGTGGATGCGATCATGCTGCTGGATGTGCTTGAACATATTGAAAAACCGGTAGATTTTCTTAATAAATTAACATCGTCATTCCCGAACCTCCAGAAAATTCTGATAACAGTTCCGGCATTTATGGAGTTGTGGTCACCGATCAGCGATGAAGGTCATTTTCGCCGGTACACCCGGGAGTCTTTGGCTGAGGAATTGAATCGTTGCGCAAATCTTGAGATATTGCGACATGGCTATTTTTTCCATTCCCTGTATCCGGTCAAGCGTCTTACGCGCAATACTGAAGATAAAGCCACGCACCGCATATCTCCAGTAGAAGGTTTGTTTGCCAGGACGGTGCATTTTATGGCATGTGCTTATTTTATGGTGGAAGATCTGCTGCCGGGCAGCGTGCCGGGGTCCAGTTTGTATTGTACGGTCAAAGTGCGAGGTGACAAGTAATATGGTAGGTTATCTTTGTATTCTTGGCTGTATAATATTAACGGTGTACGGTCAGCTGATAATCAAATGGCGGATGAGCCTGAAAGGAGCCATGCCGGAGCTGCTGAGCGAAAAGATAATTTTTTTGTTGAGCAATCTTCTTGATCCGTTTATTCTTTCCGGACTGGTTGCGGCTTTTGTCACCAGTATTCTGTGGATGGTGGTATTAACGAAGTTTGAAGTATCTCATGCCTATCCGTTTATGAGTTTACCATTTATATTTGTGGTGGTGGGCAGCATAATTTTCTTTGGTGAAACATTTACCTGGGGGAAGGTGCTGGGCGTGCTTTTGATTTGTGCCGGAATAATTGTAACAGTTAAGGTTAAGTGAATATGGGAAAAAAGCTTATAATAACTCAATCCAACTACATACCGTGGAAAGGTTTTTTCGACTCCATGGCTGCAGTTGATGAAATAATGCTGTATGATGATATGCAGTATACCCGCCGTGATTGGCGCAACCGAAACAAGATAAAAACTGCCAACGGGACTCAATGGCTGACTGTTCCGGTGGAGGTAAAAGGTAAATTTTTTCAGAAGATCAAAGAGACGAAAGTCAGTGATCGGAATTGGACGCTTGATCACTTGAATTTGCTGCGCCACAATTATTGTCATGCCAAGTGTTTCAAAGAAGTTTTTCCAATGGTGGAAGCGTGGTATAACAAGGCTGGAGAGTTTGAGTATCTGTCGGAGATCAACGGATATTTTTTGCGGGTAATTGCTGATTATCTGCATATAGCAACGCCGATAACCTGGTCAAGCGATTTTCAGCTTGCCGAAGGCAAGACCGAACGGCTGGTTGATTTGTGCATACAACGGGGAGCCAGTGATTATTACAGCGGTCCGGCAGCAAAAAATTATATGGATGAATCGCTTTTTGAAGCGGAAAATATCAATGTGCATTACTGGGATTATTCCGGATACGGCGAATATGAGCAGCTTTATCCGCCTTTTGATCACGCAGTAAGCATTCTGGATATGATCTTCAACCTTGGCGATAAGACCACAGATTATATGAAATGCGGTAGAAAATGAAATTATCCATAGTAGCAACTTTATATTGTTCAGCAGCCTATATAGAAGAGTTCTGCGAACGCTCAGCCAAAGCTGCCCAAGAGCTTTTGGGTGATGATGATTTTGAAATAGTTCTGGTCAACGACGGTTCTCCTGATAACAGTTTGGATGTGGCAGTAAAGTTATACGAAAGCGGCAGATTTCCGTTGAAGATCGTTGATTTGAGCCGTAATTTCGGACATCATAAAGCGATGCAGACCGGTTGTATGCACGCCTCCGGGGATTTGGTTTATTTGATAGATGTGGATTTGGAAGAAGCTCCGGAATGGTTGATTCCGTTTGAAAAACAGTTGCGGGAAAATGAGTGTGATGTAGTTTACGGCGTGCAGGAAAGCCGGAAAGGCGGCTGGTTTGAGCGTGTAAGCGGCGAAATATTCTACAGTATTTTCAATAAGCTGACCTCAATAAAAGTTCCCCGCAATATAACCACCGCCCGTTTGATGACCAGACGATATGTTGATGTGCTGGTGCAATATCAGGAACGGGAAGTATTTCTGTTGGGATTGTGGACAATAGCCGGGTTCAAACAGGAACCGCAGACGGTAAAAAAGCTATCCACCAGCCCGACAACATATACCACTGGTAAAAAGATAGCCTTACTTGTGAATTCAGTTACATCATTTTCGACAGCTCCTTTGTATGTGATTTGTTATTTTGGGGCAATAATTTCAATGATATCATTCGGTTTTGCTTTATTCTTTTTTGTTCGACATTTTTTTCAACACAATACAGTCAGTGGCTGGGCCTCGATGATTGTATCTATTTGGTTTATTGGCGGAGTAATGTTACTTTCTATTGGCATTTTAGGGGTGTACATATCCAAAATATTTTCAGAAGTAAAGCGTCGTCCTTACTCTACAATTCGCAATATTTACAGGAAGTGCAATTATGAAAAATGAAAAAGAAATTATTTTTTTAGGACGTTCTTTAATTGCCCTGAAAAAAGTTTTGGAATACACTCCTATAAAAATGGTAATAGTAGAAGATTTGCCAGCTTCGGACAGTGTATTTAATTATTGTATAAAAAACGGCATTGAATGCAAACGAGTAAAAAATTCGGAAGAAATAACTATTGTTGCTTCTGTATTTAAGGATGGTATTGATTTAGCTGTGGTTTCCTGCTTTGGTTATATCTTACGCCCCCAATTTATAGACAAGTGTTGTTATGTCGTAAATTTTCATAGTGGTATTTTGCCTGTTTGCAGAGGACGGCATCCGTTGCCTTCTGCAATAAAATACCATCATGAGTATATGGGGATCACAGCTCATATTATAGAAGATGGAAAAATTGATCGCGGCGGAGTTGTTGCCAGTTTACAAATTCCTATAAATTATGAATTTGACTATACTTATAATGAAGCACTCTTATCTCATAACGAAGCGGCAATGGTGGATTTAGTATTGTTTGAGTATTTTAATACCGGGTATTTGCATGCAGCAGCCTTGACTTCTGATGGAAATTATTTTCCACGCATGCAACCAGAAGAGTTAGAAAAAATTTGTCACATTGAAAAATTGAAATATTTGTGGGATTGAACCTGCTAAAAATTATCATAGGAGTTTTTTAGATGCAAGAAAAGATTCCATTTAATCAACCATACATTATTGGTAAGGAGCTTTGGAATATTGCTCAGGCGGTTCAGAAAGGCAAGCTTGCCGGGGATGGCTATTTTACCAAACTTTGCAATTCCTGGATGGAAGAAAAATTCGGGGCTCAAAAAGTTTTGCTTACTCACTCGTGTACTGCCGCTCTGGAAATGGCTGCCATTCTTTGCGATATTCAACCCGGCGACGAATTCATTGTCCCAAGCTATACTTTTGTTTCTACTGTAAACGCTTTTGTTCTCCGCGGCGGTATCCCCGTTTTTGTGGATATCCGTCCCGATACCATGAACATCAATGAAGAGCTCATTGAACAAGCCATCACCCCAAAAACCAAGGTCATTGTGCCCGTTCATTATGCCGGGGTCGGCTGCAATATGGATAAGATCATGGATATTGCCGATCGCCACGATTTGCTGGTGGTGGAAGATGCCGCACAGGGCGTTTGTGCCACTTACAAAGGCAAGTATCTCGGCACCCTCGGTCATCTTGGCTGTTACAGTTTCCACGAAACTAAAAACTTTATCTCCGGCGAAGGCGGAGCCATCGTTATCAATGATGAGCGGTTTATGGAACGAGCCGAGATCATCCGGGAAAAAGGTACCAACCGTTCCCAGTTTTTCCGGGGCATGGTCGATAAATACACCTGGGTCGATATCGGTTCAAGCTATCTGCCCAGCGAAATGATCGCTGCTTTTCTTTACGCCCAGCTGGAGCGTTCAGACAAAATTACCGAAAAACGCATCGCCATCTGGCAGAAATATAACTCATTGCTCAAACCGCTGGAAAGTTCCGGAAGGGTTCGTCTGCCCCGGATCCCCGATGAGTGTGTGCACAATGCCCACATGTTCTATGTGATAACCAAAGATCTGGAAGAACGCACGGCGTTGATCGACTTCCTCAAACAGAACAACATCAACTGTGTTTTTCACTATGTGCCGCTGCATAACGCTCCCAAAGGTTTGGAACTCGGCGGCGGCAACTACTCGCTGCCGGTAACCGAAGAGTATGCCGACAGATTGGTCAGACTGCCATGTTTTTATGAACTGGAGTTTGAGGAAATCGAATATATCGCAGAAAAGATTTTTGAGTTCTACAAGTAAGCGATATACCTGTATTGCCGCTTTATGCGGCAGAAAAATGGAAACTGCTTTGTGGAATGTTCTGTTTCCAATAAGGGTCGGTACTTGAGGAGGGGGAAAAGACCTTTTGAGGAA
>JAZSHD010000280.1:0-2548 GCA_045533055.1 Victivallaceae bacterium
ACAAATAGATAAATGCCAATAAAAGGTTTTCCACCTTCGCCAAGGCTACGGCGGACAAGGGAAAAGGGTGATGGGGTTCTGTCTTCGCCCTGCGGGCTACGCCGTTGCAAGTTGGGGAAGGGGGAAAGAACCGATCCCGCAAAAGGTTTTTCCCTCTTCCCCAAGGCTCCCATATCAACCTTTATCGGGAACAGAGCCAATGTGCAAGTGTTGCGGATCATACAATAGAGTAGGCGTCCTGGGCAAGAACGGCTGTCAGATCATCCATATTTTCAATTTTACAATCGGTTATGATACCGCTTGAGCCTGCATCCTCTGTCTGATGACAGTCAGAGCCGCCTATGGCATGCAGATCATACTTTTTGGCCCAGGCGGCGGCAATATCATTCCGGCTGTCATGCCGGGGATGCCCGTTTTTTATTTCTATACCAAAAAAACATTTGGGATCCACAATATCCATGCCGTTTCTGAACGGATGAGCCTGATAAAAGAGAAAACCCTCTGCTGCGGCAAATTCTCCGAATTCACGCGGCGTCATGGCAAAAATCTTTTCGTAATCCCGGCAATGCTCTTCTGTCATGCCGTAGACAAGATAATCGTTGTCGCTTCCGGCAAACCGGACTTCATAACCGCCCAGCACCAAAAAGCCTTTTTGTTGTCCCAGCATGGAGGCTTTGCGGATCGTTTCATGGAATTCTTTATGAAAATCCAGCCCTCTATCCTGCACATATTTGCAAGCTCCGGCGGCAAAGTGGTTGGTTATAACAAAACCATCATAGTCAGTCTTGGAATAAAGCTCCAAAAGCTGTTCAACGCTCAAAAAACTGCATGGAGATATTTCTGACGAATGGACATGTAAATCTATTTTCATTGTTCTGCCTTCTTAAATTTGTAATAACATCCGTATTAAGATACATCTGCATAAATTTTTTTCAAGAAGGCAAAGCATAATAATTTATTATAAGGCAAATACCTGCGTGCTGCGGCATAAGGATAAACGGAAAAGAACGGTAATCAACGGAATTTAACGGAGCAGCCCCCGGAAGCACCGGCGGCGAGAGCTGTCTGTATTCGTCCGTAAAAGTCCGTATCAGTCCGTACCGCCGCCATCGACCGTATCGTCGGCAAAAAAAAGCCATCGGCAAATCAACTCTGCCGACGGCTTTCGGGTTTTCAAAAAAACGCCTTATGCAAGGGGCTTTTTCGGAAGCGGATTCTGCTTGTGGGCTTCTTCCATGATATAGACCTGACGGCGCACCTGATCGTGGGTGATTTCAGGGGCTTTGCCTTCGGTGACTACGGCGTAGAAGTCTTTGTAGAGCAGATGCACGATTTCGGAGAAACCGGTGGCGTTGCTGTTGGCGTTGGCACATTCCCAGGTCATTTCGGTCCACTTGAGCTGTTCGCCGCAATACTGACGGTCTTTGCTCCAGGGCTTCCAGAATTCCTGTTTGGGGGCTTCTTCCGGATTGAAATACTTCCACTGGATCTTGTTGGCATCGGCGATCAAACCGCCGTAAGTACCGGAAATATTATACATATTGCCGATCTTGTAAGCCTGCAGACTGCTGATATCAATATCAATAGTCGGGTTGTTGGGCCCGGTCAAACGCACCAGAGCCATGTTTTCGGCATCGCCGCCGAGACCCCAGTGTTCGGCAGCAAAAACAGCGTTCACAGTGGGGTAATCTTCGCCGAAGAGCACCACTGCCTGGTCGACCGGGTGCGGCCCGGTGTTGAACAAGTTACCGGCCTTCTGATCCTGACGGGTCTGCCAGTCCCAACGGCGGCCGAAACCGCTCCAGTTGGAACGGATGTAAACGATCTTGCCCAGCACGCCGGATGCGATGATTTCGCGGATCTTGGTGAACATGGGGTAGAAACGGCTGTTCTGGAAGGGATAGAGCAAAACACCGGTTTCTTTGGCAGTTTCCACAAGCATATCGAATTCTTCGACGGTGGTGGCGGTGGGTTTTTCGGTCACAAGGTATTTGATCTTGCCGGATTTCATGGCAGCCATGCTGGTTTCCACATGGAAAGCACTGGGGGTGGCGTTGACGAAGAGATCGACAGCGGGACCCTTTTCCAGCAATTCAGCATAGTTGCTGTAAGCTTCGCAACCGAGTTCGTCGATTGCCTGCTGACGGCGTTCTGCAAGTTCGTCGGCTACGGCAACGATCTTGAAGTTGGCGTTGGTACGCAGGTACTTGGCATGGATGCCCCAGCCGCTGCGGCCCTGACCGGCGATTGCCACGGTAATTACTTTACCCATTTTTCTTCTCCTTTTTATTGAAGTGTTAAGGGTGGTTGATTTTTTATGTATCGCCCTGACACCGTTTGGGGTCGATCAGAGTGTGGCGTTCTCCGCCGAGTTTGCCTTCCAGCAAGCTCTCCAGTTCTGAAACCGCTCCGTCAAACAGTGCAGAGTTGTCTTGTATAAAACTTGTTACTTTAACTCCCCAGCAATGTGGGGTCAAGTTATTGTCAAAATCACTGTAAAAAATATCTTTGCCCCATTCAAGACCGTGCATCCGGGCAAACCACATTA
>JAZSHD010000015.1:0-5311 GCA_045533055.1 Victivallaceae bacterium
CCTTGGATCCCCTTTGCTCATTGGGCTGCGACATCCAGCGTAGTTCCTCACAACTTTTAATTAACGGCGGGGGCTGCCCCCCCCTTAAGGGATTTTGAGCAAGCTCAAAATCGTCCTCAAACGCCGGATGGCTTCGCTCAACTCCGGTCGGCTTCGCGGCATTTTGCCGCTCGGTTTGCAGGAATTTATCCTGCAAACTGCCCTCCCATGCGTTCGCGGGGCTGACCGCCCTTGTTGCTGTTGGCTCGCTATATAATATCAACCGATATTGGGAACAGAGCGTTTAAATAAACTTATCTATAACTTAACACAATTTTTTATTATTGCAATATCCGTTTGGCATGTTATATTACCAAAAAGCAGATTTTTTAATGTAAAGGAGCAGTTATGAGTAGAAAAGCCTTGCCTGAACGCAAAGATATACCTTTGGAACTTACTTGGGATCTTACTTTGATCTATCCAGACAGTGATGCCTGGGAAAAAGATTTTATTTATTTGGATGAGCTGGTAAAAGATTTCAATGCTTACCGGGGCAAACTCTCCGAAAGTGCCGTAATATTGAACGATGCCCTCGCTGCTTTGGACAACATGGAGCGGCTTCTGGAAAAACTCTACACCTACGCCCACTTGAAGCACGACGAAGATACCGCTGAACCCACTGCCAAATCACTGGAAAACCGGGCTTCCGGCAAAGCGGCGGCGATCTCGGCAGAGTGTGCATGGTTCGAGCCGGAACTGCTGGCAATAGATGATGAAAAAATGCAAAGTATGCTCTCCGAAAAAGTTCTTTCGTTCTACAAACCCTCCATCGAAGAACTCCTGCGGGCAAAAAAGCATACTTTAAGCGAAAAAGAAGAACGCATTTTAGGTGCTTTATCCGATGTATTATCTTCCCCGGCAGAAATTTACGAAAGTTTGACCGATGCCGACTTGCGTTTCCCTATGGTACGCCGGGAAAATAAAGATAAAGTGGAGCTGACCAGCGGCAACTATATAAAGTTTCTGGAAAGCTCTGACCGCAAGGTGCGTAAACACGCCTTCAAAGCCATGTTCAGCAGCTACAAAAACATCATCAACAGTTGTGCTTCCACCATGGATGGCACGGTCAAAAAGCATGTGGTTTCCGCCCGCTTGCGTAATTACCCCAGTGCGTTGGATAAAGCTCTTTTTGCCGACGAACTGCCCCGGGAACTTTACACAAATTTGATCGGAAGCGTCCACCGGCACATACCGGAACTTACCGAATACCTCAAGTTCCGCAAAAAGAAGCTCAAGCTCAAAAAACTTGATATGTATGACCTTTACACGCCGCTTGCCAAGCGTGACGAGCATGTTTACACCTATGAAGAAGCACAGGAAATGGTGCTGAAAGCCTTTGAAGTCATGGGCGAAGAATATGTCGCCACCGTAAAGCGTGCCTTTGCCGAACGCTGGGTGGATGTTATGGAGTGCCGCCGGAAGCGTTCGGGAGCTTACTCCAGCGGCTGTTATGATACTGTGCCTTATCTCCTGCTCAATTTCAACGGCACATTGAATGATGTCTTTACGCTTGCTCATGAATTGGGCCACAGTATGCACAGCTATTTTTCCCACAAACATCAGGAATACCACTATGCAAGCTATCCGATTTTTGCTGCGGAAATAGCTTCCACCACCAACGAGCTGCTGCTGCACGACTATCTGATGAAAAAGTATGCCGATGACCCGGCAATGCAGTCCACCTTGCTGGTGCATCTGATCGACGAAGTGCGGGCGTGTATCTACCGCCAGACCATGTTTGCGGAGTTTGAGCTTAATATCCATGAACTCCGGGAAAAAGATGTGCCGCTGACTGCCGATTTATTGTGCGAAAACTACTATAAACTCAACGATAAATATTACGGCGGTGCCGTCAAAGCCGACGAACTTATCAGGTACGAATGGGCAAGAATACCCCACTTTTACTACAACTTTTATGTTTTCAAATACGCCACCGGTTTGTCGGCGGCCATGAAATTCGCCGCCAACATCCTCTCCGGCGACGCAAGTTTGAAAGAAAAATATTACTCTTTCCTGAAAGCCGGCGACAGCAAAAATGTTCTGGAAATATTGAAAGATGCCGGTGTGGACTTTATCAACTACCCGGTAGTGGACGATGCCCTCAAAGATTTCGGCAAACTGGTCAAACAGCTTAAAAAGGTGCTGTAAAATGTACGAAGAACTTTTGGAACTGCTCAAAACCAACAACTTGCGTCTGGCGGTCGCCGAATCCTGCACCGGGGGGCTGGTCAGTGCGGCAATAATCGATATACCGGGGATCTCTCAAGTTTACGCCGGGAGTGTGACCAGTTACGAAAATGCGGTCAAAGAGCATCTGCTCAAAGTCCCCGCCGAAGTTCTGGCAACGGTGGGTGCCGTCAGCGAAGAGTGTGCAAAGTTT
Organism: Victivallaceae bacterium; assembly: GCA_045533055.1. Lineage (GTDB taxonomy): Bacteria > Verrucomicrobiota > Lentisphaeria > Victivallales > Victivallaceae > SIG78. The sequence goes on from JAZSHD010000015.1 coordinate 2,420, forward strand.
ATGGCTGTGGGCGTTGCCGGAGCTATGGAGTGCAATGTGGCGATTTCCACCACCGGCATAGCCGGCCCCACCGGAGCAGTGCCGGGCAAACCGGTGGGTACTGTGTGCATTGGCTACTACCTGAAAGGCAGGGTTTTTACCGAAACCAACCACTTTACCGGCGACCGCAGCCAGGTGCGTAATGCCGCCGTAAACCGGGCACTGACCCAGCTGACAGCATTACTGAAAAACTTATAATAAATGGTCTCCCGGCAAAGCTTCCGAACAGGAGTTGCAGAAATTTTTACCGGTTGAATTTGCATTTTTTGCATAACAGGTGTATACTATGAATAGTTGTAAATACTTGTTATTCAAATGAGAATAAAAATTCAACCGGAGATTTTTTTATGCGTATTTTATCAGGTTTTGCCGCCCTTGCTCTGCTGGGGGCGTTATCGGTCAATGGTCAGAGTGTGGATGGTAAAGCCCTGTGGCGTGAGTCTGTGCAGGGCAGGACGAATCTGGCAGCGGGCAAAGTTTTCAGCTTTTCGCCCGCTCCAAGCTACCGTTTGACTGTTGACAAAAAAGACAATAAAGATTTGACCGACGGCAAGCTGGTCAAGCGGCGGGATGACCGCATCTGGTTCGACCGCAACGCCGTGGGCTGGCGTACCAACGAAATATATCTGACGCTGGACTTGGGGGAAAAAGCCGATCTGGACAAGATAGTTATCCGCACGCTGGGCGGGGCTCCGCGATTTTCTTTCCCCGACAAGCTGGAAGCGTTTGTTTCCAACGACGGCAAACTCTGGCACCGCAGCGGCACATTGAGCCGTTTGCAGCCGGGGGAAATGGAACAGCACGACAATATCAACTTCTTTTATTACGACGAAAGCAAACCCGTCACCGTGCCGCTTTATCTGAATTTGCAAGCCTCTGCCCGGTATGTTTTGATCAAGGTTTCCGCCCGGGGATTTTTCTTTACCGACGAAGTGGCGGTGCTTAAAGCCGATAAAAAGAACAGCACATTCAACGATGCTTTCAGCCGTCCCGGCGAAGAGCTGCCCCTGACCGGGCTTATTGCCAAAGTGCGTACCGGCAAACTGGCGGTCAGTAAAGAGTTTTTCATGCCCCAATTTTTCGCTTTCTCCGATCTGCGGGCAACCAAAAGCCAAAAGAGTAAAGCCGAACTGATTCTGGAACTGCCCAAAGATATTGAAGTATACAACCCCGCCGGAGTCTGGAGTTCCCAAGACAACGGCGATCTGATCCGCTGGAGCCGCAAGCTGGATTTAAGCGACAAACACTACTCTTCCAGTGCTGTCCGGCTGCGGAGCAAGAGCAATAAAGTTTCCGGCAAAGGCTATATTTCCACTACGGTCAACGGCAAATTGCAGTTCAAAAGTCCGCTGGCGATCGAAGTGCTGGACTTCCCGGAATTTGAACCCTTTGAAAAACTCCATGTGAGTTTGGCGTGGATCGGCGAAGATGTCCAACGCTCGTGGCCGGATTTCTTCAAGGTGTGGAAGCGTCTGGGCTTCAACACTGTAAGTTCATTCCCGCTGCACCGCAAAGGTAAATACACAGCCGAAGTGTTGAGCTTCTTTGAAGCGGCAAAGAAAAACAACATGAAGTTGATCCTGAATTTGTCGCCCATGATAGAGCTGCAGCGTACTACGCCGAAAAAGGCGTTGGAATCGGTAAAGTGTACTCCCAGGGGATTCAGTATTTGCCCCTCCTACTTTGGCGAATATTGGATCAAAGAGTGCGATAGATTGGCAAGTTATGTAAAATTGCTCAAGCCCGACTATGTATTTTTTGATATTGAATCGTGGGCGGAAGCCTTCAGTCGCACCAAAAATTGCCAACGCTGCAACGAAGGGGCGGCTCAAGCCGGAGTCGACCGTCAGAAATTTCTGCTGCAATGCGGTGCACGCCATGCGGCGGATCTGAAAGAAGCTGTGGCAAAGGGTGCCAAGGTAGCCAATATACCCATGCCCCTGATCGGTTCCTACGACCGTTCTCCGGCTAAAGCGACCTACCAGATCACCCGTTTTGCCGATGAATACCCCAAGTATACTGATATGGCACAGCCCAGTTTGTATGTGGCGGGCAATGCGGAAAAAGTCCATAATGCTGTGCGGTATTGTGCCGAAAAGATGGATTTCAACAAAAAACTCATCCCCTTCCTGACCGCCGGAACTTACGGCGAATATGAACCGGAAAAACTGGAAGCCATGATCCTTGAGTGTTTCCTCAATGGAGCCGGGGGCATAACTTACTTCAAGTATAACAACTTCGATACTCCCGAAGATTTCTACTACCACGCCCGGGCGTTGGCTCTTTTGCGGCCTTATGAAAATCTGATCGTTGCAGGTAAACAACTCAAACTGGCAAGCGATCCTGCTAATGCCATGATTTCGGCATTGCAGAGCAATAATGAAATATTGCTGCTGGCAGGTAACTACAGCAAAAGCACCCCCAAAGTTACGGTCACGCTCCCCGGCAAAGCAGTTAAAGTTGTAGATGCTGTTACCGGCAAAGCTGTGGAAGTATCCGGCAGCAAACTTGCTTTGGATATACCTGCGGGCAAATACCGCTTGATCTACATCAAACTTTAAGCTGCAACTGACTGAAAAAAAGCTCCGGAACCTGATTGCTCCGGAGTTTTTTGTATAGCTCTGTTCCCAATAAGGGTCGGTACTTGAGGAAGGGAAAAAGACCTTTTAAGGAAAGGTCCTTTTTCCCCTCCTCAAACTCCACCCCTTTTTCCCAAACCTTTTCCCGGCATTTATCTATTTGCGTTGCAAAATAGATAAATGCCATTCAAGTTTTAAAAAAGTTCCAATACTAAAGTTGATCATATAACTTTTTATTGACCTACCCGTATTGGGAACAGAGCCTTTTGTATTC
>JAZSHD010000034.1:0-3110 GCA_045533055.1 Victivallaceae bacterium
GATTTCTTTGATGGAGAGCCATCTGTCTTCTATCAAATCAAGCTTTTTCATTGCAATATTCCTGAAACGCCCAAACTTTCATTCTTTCGGAAAAGGTGTTACCACATACCGTTTGGGATAATATATCAATATTATTGTGAAATTTCAAACAGGAATGCAAGAAAAAGTGTTAGTTTTATGCAGTTTTTATTGGCTTTATTGAATTTTTCAGGATGTTTCACGAGAATGGAATCTCTCTTGTTGTTCCGTACCGCTCAAATGCCTGTTGCAAGTGTTCCTGGTCGGAATCGCTGTCGGTCGCATCTGGATAATGTTCTACCGGAAGTTCCCGGCAAGAAAGAGTTCCGGAAGAATAAATGTATTCTCCATACTCCAGACTGCCACCTTCTTCATAACGGAGCAGCAAAGATTTTATGGGAGAAATTTCATTGAGAAACTTTATCAAAGCAATGATCTCTTCATCACTGTATCCCCATTTTACCCAATATGCTATGCTGACTTCTTTTTCATAGACATAAAACGCAGCATCAAAAATATATCGGTCAGAACCGGCATAGAATCCCTTACGCTGTTGGTCAGCGGCTTCTTTTAATTGCGTTAAAACCACATTAACTTTAAGAGCCGCTCTTTTGCTACGGCATTCAATTTTTAAGGAAACAAAACATATATTTGCCATAATTCACTCCATAAACAAAAAATAGCAGACTTTGCCCGGTCTGCCAGCGGGTGTGCGCCGTGGAGGGTGTTGCGGCTCGTTGCGCTGTACGAGTCTCTGGCGGGCGTTATAACATTGATCCGGATTGCAGTTTTAGCAATGGGGTTATTACAATATTGTTTGAACTTATCCGTGATTCCACCAGATTGCTATTCGGACTGCGATAAAGGCAAGGAAGCACAGCCCGGAAATACTCCATACGGTTATGGCAAGTGGAATGGCGATGTAGAGTGTTCCGAATCCGGCGAGGAACGTCAGAAACAATGCTGCAGTTACTATGAGTTCCCAGCGTTTCAGGCGCTTGGAGGTTCGCTCGATCAGGATGGTTTTATCCATGGCGGTGTTCCTTCCAATCGCCGCTTTTGATGACTGTTGCCATTGGCGGTAAGTTGTTCATGATGTAAATCCAGCCAGAATCTATCGTGCCGTCTGCAAGTGTGCAGGAAATGAGTTGGCGGTCGTAAAGTCTGGGGTAGCCTTCAAGGCGGTCTACGGCAGCCCAATCGGCGATGGGAATTTCAATCAATTCGGCTTTTACAGCGGTGTTGCCCTCCGCCTGGAATGCCGGGAATCCGCAGCCGGCATCATAGAGTGTTCCGATTACTGTGCAGGGGGTGATTTTGACAGCGTTCCGGCAGAAATGGTGGTTGCGTTCGCCGGACAGCAATGTGCCGTAAACGATAAGTTTTACTGTTTTCATAATGTACCTTTTACTTTTTGAAGTTATTTTTTATTCCGTAATAATCTGCTCCGAAAGAACAGATTTTGCGGTACTCTTCCGGGTATCTTTTTCTGCGTCGAATGAACTTTGTCCAACGGGACATTTCGTAGGTGATCGCCTGATAGATTCCGCCATCAAATTCTACTTCCAACCACAACCGGCGGTAAAATTTCGGGTAGCCCTCGCAAGCATCCAGTCTTGCCAGATTTGCTTCTGAAACCAGGTAAAGAACACCTTCGACTGTTGCTCCGGAAACAAAATCAATGTCGGCATAGAGCCGTTCTGCAAGTCGGTGGTTCAAAAGAACCGCACCGCCCAATGCGATCGCTCCGGGGCAGCGTTTTGCCATCCGCGCATGAAAAAATCAAAAAAAAATCACAGCCATCCCGTAAAATTTTGAAAACTTGACAAAAAAGAAGATCCATGCTACCTTTTGCTTTGCGACAAGACGAAAGGAAAAACACATGGATCTTCAAAAGAGTAATATGACAGTACTTGCCCAAATTGTCAAGTTAATTCCAGCAAAAATTATTGATTCTCTTGCAAAAAAGTACAAAATCCAGACCAGAGCCTTCAGTCCGACCAGTCATGTTGTGACACTTTTGTATGAACATTTGGCTCATTCATTAAGTTTGAACGACGTCTGTGACAGCCTGCAACATCATTCCAGAATGCTGAATCAAATCCGCCGTTGTACTCCACCTACACGGAATGGCTTATCTTATGCCAACCGCAACCGGAATGCTGATATGGCGGAAGAACTTTTCTGGTATGTTTACAACGATCTGAAAGAATCGTATCCCAAGTTCTTCAAAAGCAATCGCAGTTATCCAGGGCTTCCGCACCGGAACTCCGTTCCGGGTTGAAAGCTGGAGAAATAGCTGTTTTTGACAAGGCATATGTTGATTTCAAGCACCTTAATTCTCTTGATAAACGTGGAATATTCTGGGTTACTCGTAAAAAAGAAAATATGGTCTATGAAGTTATGGGACAGCAGATGATTTCCAACAGTAGAAAGATGCCTGAATCTGAGCAGAAAGTTATGGGACAGCACCTGAAAAGACCATACAATAGAAAGAAAATCCATATAATCTCTGATGAAAGAATCAAACTTACTGTAACAAACACTGCAAGGTTTTATCCACAAGAACTTCGGTTGGTGACTGCTGAAGTTGAGGTCAAAAAGGAAATGACACTCACGACCTTTATAACAAATAACTTTGATTGGTCGCCGGTAACAGTTTGTGAGTTATACCGGGTGCGCTGGGGAATCGAAGTTTTCTTCAAAGAACTTAAACAAACTCTGCAACTGGCAGATTTCATGGGATACAATGAAAATGCTGTCAGATGGCAAATCTGGACTGGATTACTGGCGTATCTTTTACTCCGCTTTATTTCATGGGAAAAACGTTGGAAACATACTTTCAACAGATTATATACTCTTGTTCGCAGTGTGTTGCTGAACTATTTCGATTTGACAAGTGTGATTCAATCATGTGATACTATTGGACGCAGGGGCCCCAAAAGGATTCGTGGCACTCCAGAACAGGCATACCAAATGCTTTTTGACTTTGCATAACATTTTCTGCTTAAAAACGGTTATCCACAAAGACGGGGTAAGAAAAAAAATGCTTCTATTACGCTCAAACTATATCAGAAAAAAGCCTTAAGTCG
>JAZSHD010000255.1:0-15144 GCA_045533055.1 Victivallaceae bacterium
AAGGTTTGGAAAAAAGGGGTGGAGTTTGAGGAGGGGAAAAAGGACCTTTCCTCAAAAGGTCTTTTTCCCCTCCTCAAGTCCCCCCTTATTGGGTACAGAGCTAAACAATAAAATATCAGGCAAATATGGTCGACAACATAATAATCAAAGGTGCCAGTCAGCACAATCTTAAAAACATCAATGCGGTCATCCCCCGCAACAAGTTGGTGGTTATCACCGGCTTGTCCGGTTCGGGCAAAAGCTCGCTGGCGTTTGATACGCTCTACGCCGAAGGTCAGCGGCGATATGTAGAAAGTTTGTCGGCATACGCCCGGATGTTCCTTGACCAGATGCAGAAGCCCAAGGTTGAGCATATCGAAGGGCTTTCGCCAGCTATTGCTATTGAACAGCGTTCAGCGGGCAGCAATCCCCGTTCCACCGTGGCAACTGTTACCGAGATATACGACTATTTGCGTTTGCTCTACGCCCATGCCGGCACACCCCACTGCCCCAAGTGCGGCAAAGAACTCAAGCGGCAATCGGCACAAGCCATAACCGATCAGATCATGGAGCTGCCGGAAGGCAAAAAACTGATGATCCTCTCTCCGGCAGTAGATGGCAGAAAAGGCGAACACCGCGATATTATCGAAAAAATCCATACCGACGGTTTTCTCCGCTGCCGTATCGACGGCGAAATCATCACCATTGATAACCCCGAAGAAATCAAACTTGCCAAAACCCTCCGCCACTATATAGATATCGTGGTGGATCGTCTGGTATCGGGCAATATGGATCGCTCCCGGGTCAACGACTCGGTGGAAACCGCTCTCAAACACGGCAACGGTATGCTGACATTGTTGGTGCAGAACCCAGCCAGCGGCGAGTGGGAAGAAACCAAATACAGCGAACACCTTGCCTGCGTGGAGTGCAAAGTAAGTTTCGGCGAACTCCTGCCAAGAAATTTTTCGTTCAACAGCCCCTATGGAGCCTGCACTACCTGTAACGGTTTGGGTGTGCAAATGGTCATGGCTGCCGAACTTGCCATACCCGACGACAGCAAATCAATCCGCAACGGAGCCATCCCCGGCTGGCGGCGGGGTCCCCGGCATTTGATAATGTATTACAACATGCTGCTGCGGAAAATCGCCGAGTGGAAGAATATACCCAACATGCTGACCACACCTTTCCGGGATTTACCGAAAGATATAAAACATTTACTGCTTTACGGCAGCGGCGAAGAACATCTGGAATTCGATTATTATATAAGAGGCAAAAAGTTCCACTGGTCAAAACCCTTTGAAGGTATATTGGAAAATATGCGTCGCCGGATGGTGGAAACCGAAAGCGACTCGGTGCGGGAACGGCTGAAAAGCTATCTTGCTCCGCAAATCTGCCCGGCTTGTCACGGTGCAAGGCTCAATCCGGTAAGTCTGGCGGTAACCGTAGGCGGGCTTTCCATTGATAAATTCAATGCGTTAAGTATAGCCGAAGCGGCAGAATTTCTCAATGATCTTGAGCTTGATAAAGAAAAAAGCCAGATCGCCGAAGATGTGTTGCGGGAGATTCGCTCCCGGTTGAAATTTCTCTGCGATGTGGGATTGTCTTATCTCTCTCTTGACCGCTCTTCCGGCACACTTTCCGGCGGCGAAGCCCAACGCATCCGCCTTGCCACCCAGCTGGGTTCGGCTCTGGTGGGGGTTTTGTATATTCTGGACGAGCCATCCATTGGTCTGCACCAGCGGGATAACGACCTGTTGATCGACACCTTGAAAAAGCTCCGGGATATCGGCAATACAGTGATCGTGGTGGAACACGACCTTGATACCATCCGTTCAGCTGATTATGTTATGGATTTGGGCCCGGGTGCCGGTCGTGCCGGGGGCGAGATCGTTGCCGAAGGTTCGCCGGAAGAAGTGGCCAAAGTGGTCGGTTCGCCCACCGGGGATTATCTGGCAGGCAGAAAAAATATTCTTGTTCCAGCAAAACGATATCCGGGGAACGGCAAAAGCATCAAGCTCAATGGCTGCTGCCACAACAATCTGAAAAATATCGATGTGGAGATCCCGCTGGGGACTTTTACTTGTGTTACCGGCGTATCCGGTTCGGGCAAAAGCTCGCTGGTCAACGAAATACTGGTGCGGGCACTGAATCAACAGCAGAAGATCATGGATCTGGTGCCCGGCAAACACGCAAGCATCGAAAATCTGGAGTTGATCGACAAAGCAATCATCATCGACCAGAGCCCCATCGGCAGAACGCCCCGCAGCAATGCGGCAACCTACATCGGGGCATTTGATATGATCCGCAAACTGATGGCGGAAACTCCCGAAGCCAAGCTCCACGGCTACACGCCGGGGCGTTTCAGCTTCAACATGAAAGGCGGCCGGTGCGAAGAATGTAAAGGCGACGGCATCAAGAAAATCGAAATGCAGTTTCTCTCCGACGTGTATGTGGAGTGCAGTGCCTGCGGCGGCAAGCGGTTCAATTCGGAAACGCTCAATGTGCGTTACAAAAAACACAATATTGCCGAAATATTGGATATGACCGTAAACCAGGCGGTGGATTTCTTTGAAAATGTTCCGCCGTTAAAACGCAAACTTGCCACTTTGCAGGAAGTGGGCCTGGGGTATATCAAACTGGGTCAGCCCGCCACCACCTTATCCGGGGGCGAAGCTCAAAGGGTGAAGCTGGCCAGCGAACTCTGCCGGATCCCCCGGGGGCATACCATGTATATATTGGACGAACCCACCACCGGCTTGCATCTGGCGGATGTGGATCAGCTTTTGAAAGTGCTGTTCAAACTCCGGGATATGGGCAACAGTGTGCTGGTTATCGAACATAATCTGGATGTGATCAAAACCGCTGACCATATTATTGATATAGGTCCGGAAGGCGGTTCGGCGGGCGGTGAGCTCATTGCCAGCGGCACGCCCGAAGCAGTGGCAAAAAGCCGTAAATCCCATACGGGGAGATATTTGAAGGAATACTTATAACATGAATGTAGCATATCAGACTTTTCTGGCAATATTGGAAACTTTTATTGCCTTCGGCATCGGTGCATTCCTGACCCGGAAAAAAATCATAGATAAAAACGGCATCCAGCAGTTATCCAACCTGACACTGGATATACTTTTCCCTTTGATGACCATCGGCAGCATTACCCGCAACTTCAAAGCCGACCAGCTGCTGGGCACCTGGATACTGCCGGTAATGGGGTTTGCCATAATGGCATTCGGTATGCTTCTGGGCAAATTTTTCAGCCGTTTTATGCGGTATGGCACTAAAGAACGCAAAGCGATGTTTCAGCACTTTTGCACCTGCAACAATTATCTTTTTCTGCCGCTGATCGTGCTGGATAATTTGTGGGGCGATAAATATGTAAGCTTGCTGCTGTTGATGAATATCGGTTCCACCATCGGTTTCTGGACATTGGGGATCGCAGCATTCGGCGGCAGTACCCGCAAAGAAACTTTGAAAAACATCTTTTCGGTCAACCTTTATGCAGTAGTTATAGCGTTGGCACTGGTAGCGTTCAACATCCAGCTGCCCACTGTGCTTGCCAAGGTGTGCAACACCATGGGCAACGCCGCATTGCCGCTGGTGCTGATCGGCATCGGGGCAGCTATCTACAACAGTGCGGGCAAACTGACCAGCCACTTGTTCGATATATTTTACTTGAGCGTGGTGCGGCTGATTCTGCTGCCGATAGCAATTATACTGCTTTTGAAACTTTTGCCCATACCCGAAGATATATTCCGGGTGCTGGCAGTGGTATCCCTTATGCCGGTATCGTCCAGTTCAGTGCTGGTGGCACGCCGTTACGGCGGCGATATAGATTTGGCAAGTCAGGCGATCATAATAACCACAGTGCTGTCGATCGTTACGGCACCGCTGCTGCTGCGATTCTTATTATAACTCATTTTCCGGGTACGGGGGCCCACATTTTTTTCACTTTTTTCTCGAAAGCGTTTTCTGCCAAATTCAGTGACTTATCCGGCAAAACAGCTTTCACAAGGCTTCTGCAGGGAACAAAAGCCTTCTCTCCGATGAACTCAACTGTTGCCGGGATCGTGATACTTTTTACGGCGTGGCATCCGGCAAATCCCCCTCCGCCTATATGCTTCAGAGTCTTCCCTAAAGTTATACTGGCAGCATTTTCGCAATTTTGAAATGCACTGTGTTCAATGCGTTTCACTGAATTTGGTATATCGATCTCCTTGAGGCTCAAGCATCCCATAAAGGCTTCCACACCTATTTTTTCCAGGCCGCTTGAAAATTTAACACCAAGTAAATTTTTGCAGTCGGCAAATGCTCTTCTGGCAACAGATTTTACACTGCGTGGAAAAGTATAATACCCGGAAAGAGTTGGTGGAGCATAAAGTATTTTTTTATCTTTACGGGCAAACAGAACTCCCCGCCGGTCGGTATAAAACAACTTGTTTCCATTCTGAACTTTTACCGAAGATATTTTGAAAAAAGCTGATTCGCCAATATGCTCCACGGTGGCAGGAATGGTTATTTGCTTGAGATTTTCACATCCGGCAAAAGCAAAGTGACCGATTTCTTTGAGATTTTTACTTAACTGCAATTCACTCAAGTTGTTGCAATCAACAAAAGCTCCCTGATGCAGATGAGTTACGCTGTTCGGCATTGATACTTTTTTCAGATTCGGGCAGCGGCTGAAGGCGTCAAACCCGATTTTCTGCACACCATGCGGAATAGTAACTTCAGTCAAATTTTCGCACCTGCCGAACGCACTCCTTGCAATGACTTTTACATTATTCGGAACCACATAGTGTCCGGCAAGTGAGGGCGGAGCCTGCAAAAGATGTTTTGCCCTGCCATTGATCAACACACCATGTTTATCAGTATAAAAGACCTTATTTGCCGGATCCACCCGCAATGAGCGTACAAGATAAAATGCACCTTTTCCGATCTGGGTCGTACTGGCAGAAATAAAAACTTCAGCAAGTCTGCTGCATCCGGAAAAAACATATAAGCTGATGCGTTTGACATTTTTGCCCATAACCACTTCGGTCAGATTAACGCAATCTACAAATGCCCCCTGATCAATCTCAAGCACACTGTCAGGAATAACCACTTTTTTCAAACTTGCACAGCGTCCGAAAGCATCAAAACCAATTCTGGTAACACTATTGGGAATAACGATATGACTTAATTTAGTGCAATGATTGAATGCTTCTCTCCCGATTTGCGTAACACCTTGCGGAATTGAATATGTTGTAACATCCGATGGAGATTTCAACAATGTTTTTTTATCTTCGCTGAATTGAAATCCCAGTAATTCATCCTGTTCTATCTGCTTAAGATCAAGCGGTAAAGCTGCCATGCTCTTGTAACCGCACACACCGCAGCAGGCAATCAAAAATATTGCAAGCATACGAAATATATTACTGTTTCTGCTCACCCAATCCCCCCACATTGCCAGAAAAATATTTTCAAATACTCCACATTACCGTAATATAAATCACTGAAAATATTTTTTCAAATAAAAAGACAAAAAAAATCCGGCACTACTGCCGGATTTTTTTTACGGGAGCTTAATATTCGTAATAGGCGAATTCTTCGCTGCGTTTGACTTCTTCCACCACGCCTTCAGGAGTAATGGTTACGCAGTCAAACTCGTTCTGATAGCGGTCACGGCTGTGAACGGTCAGGCACTTGTCGCTTACTTCCACATCAATAGAGGTAAACTGCATATTATCGCCCAGTTTACCGGTCGGACCTCCGGTAATAACTACCGGGAAGTTGTAATTCACTCCCAGCGGGGGCAGACCTCCCCCCAGGAAATCTTCAAACTTCAGCATGCTGTAACAGGCGTTTTTCAGCGGAATACTACGGAAGGGTCTATGAACATGACCGCCCAGCCACAAATGAATCTTCAATTGCGGATTTTCGCCTTTCAAAACCGGGTCTATCACCTGCCGCACATGATTGGGCATATATTCTCTTCCGTCGCCAACTGGAATACCGTGTGCCAACACAATGCGGTATTTGGCATCGCGGCACATCGGCAGATTTATTGCATTTTTAAGCCACTTGGCTTCAGCAGCAAGGTAGGGCTCAAAGTCATGATACTGACGGGTGGAAGGCGGAGCCTGACGCGGATGGTCATCGCAAAAATCCAGCACGATAAAGCATACATCGCCCCAGCGGAACATGTAGTACGCTTCTCTGCCGGGATCCGGTGCGGTAAAATATTCAAAGAAGCGGTTGGAATCTTTACCGTAAATCTCGTGATTGCCGCGAACCATCACCAGCGGCAGATGGTTTTCGGTTATCTCCCGGTACGGCACAATAAATTCATCCATTACCGACAAATCATAATCAGTAGTCCAGAACAAGTCACCGCAAAAAGCCATAAAGTCCGGTTTGAATGTGTTATTCTTACCAACCAAACCTTCCAGAAAAGCTCTGCGTGTAGCCGGATTCTGCAAATCAGCAGTTACCGAAAAACGGAAATCCCCCTTCGCTGGAGCCGTCTTAAATGTATCAATTTCAAAAGGGAACTCTTCCAAAGCCCGGCAATCGTCGATCAAAACAGCCTGATACTCGTAAACTTTTCCCGGTTCAAGGTCAGTCAGGCGAATATGATGGACTGCCCGGTCGTGGCGAGCCTGTCCGCCGAGGTTATCATAAACCCGAGTCCACTCTTTTGTACCCTGCAAACGGTAATCTACTGCCGCCGGAGTTTTGCGGTTGGCGGTAAAAATTACAGAAATAGCGTTATACTCCGCATCAGGATAGCTGATAAACGGCTTATATTTCATGGTCAGCGTTTCCGGTACTTCCATGATCTTACAGGCTGTCGTCATAAAGGTTCCACCACCGAAGATTTCAAACACCAACTGATTGCGGCCTTTTTTGTAATTGATTTCCTGCAAGTGATTATCCGGTCGGACCGGAGCTTCGCTGTTGGCACAAACCCGGGCATCCAGCTTTATGGAACCATTGAAATACAATGCCCATCGCCAGTCGGCAGCAACCCCCAGCAGCAGCGAACCGTCGCAATCTGCCGTAAAATCAGCGGTCAATATGGTACGTGCCAGTGTTGCGGGGCGCGGCTTGATGATTTCATACATATCAAGCATACCGCTTTCGGCAAACTTGAACTCCACGCCATTAACAGTACGGCCATCAGGCAAAACAATAGTTTCATCAATAAACCCCTTGATATCGTCCAGCACATCGGGTATATCCGGAGCGGCAAAATACTTCCACTGCCAGTTGGCAGTATTTTCTCTGTAACTCATAATCCTGACCTTTCTTAAAGCTTGTTCTCAATAAATTTTAACAAAGCATCCCAGTTTTCGGGCATAAAATCGTGTTCACCATTACGCAGATAGTAACCGATATTACCCTCGCCGATAAGTTTTCCGCAAGGTGGGTAACTGCTGTTTTCCAAACCTTTTTTACCATAAATATTCCATGCCGGACTTGCCAGCACGCCGGAGAGATATTCCCCTTCCGGATCGGCGTAAACATCGTTGGAAGCACTGGCTATATAGAGCAGCCGCGGAGCAATGGCTGCCATGAGAAAGTGCTGATCCACCGGGTATTCCAGATCCCGGCCGGCATACTTCTGAAATTCAGTACTAAACCACCGCTTGTTCCAGACATTGAGCCACGCAAAGTCTTCGCCGTAGTAGCGGTGGCTCAATTTAGCTCCGCAAGTACCCGAGCAGTTGGAAACTGTAAGCCAGATACGCTCATCATTAGCCCCCGCCCACAATGCGGTCTTACCCAAGCGGGAGTGACCATGCACCACCACATGCTCCATATCGATCTCATCTTGCGTGCTCAAGCAATCCAACGCCCGCATGATGCCCCATGCCCAGGCACTGATGGAGCCGGTGTTGCGATCAGAGCTGTTCCACTCTTCCGTCGAATAAAACAAACGCAATATACTGGTTGCAAACCCATCCGGGTTATCAAAGAAAATGTCCTGGTAGCAGATGGTTGCAGCGGCAAATCCGTGCTGAAGAACCTTTTCAAACTCCCAGCGGTAGGCTTTTATGCCCCGCTGACTTTCATCGGCACGGTGGTCGTCGTAGCGAATAGTCCAGCTTTGAGGTGCACGCTCAAAAGGTTTGAAAGTCACCTCCGGATCCCCGCTCGTGGCAATGTTGCCCAAAAAGTTCAATCCGAAGATCACCGGCACTTTGCCCTGCCGGTTCGCTGGTATGTAAAGCAGCATTGGCATAATATGCTCTTTACCGTTATTCCGGCAAACAATATCGATTTCCCGGCGGATCGCCAAGTCGTTGAATGCAGAACCTTCTTTACGCAGTACAAACTCCAGTTTTTCGCACATGGGGGGGATAACGCCATACATGGAACGCTTGAATTCATCCAGCAAATGGGGGCGAATATCCCACTCAAACTCTTCAACCGGAGTATCTGCAGTTACCGGCAGCGGCGGAACGGTATACTCCGGAACTTTATCACTGTCCAAATTCATAGCATCTGCCACCGCCTGGATCTCCGGCGGCAGATTTTCGTGGGCAAAGCGTTTTTCTTTCATGACCAGATTACAACCTTTTACTTAAAACTTGACCAACCCGGCTGCGTACAAAAATGTAAGCAAAGTCAGCACCGGAGCAATGAACCGCACAAATACCGACCACAATCTTACCGGCAGTTTGGTGTTGAGGGTACGCCGGAAATCTTTACTGTTTGCCAAAGTAAGGGGCATACTGCCGCCTTTGCGGTAAAGCTCTCTGGAGCATTTGCCCACGCCCCAGATCCAACCGGCAAATATAGCGATCAGCAAGCCGTCCAGCGGCAAGATCCAGCAGGAGCAAATGTAGTCCAGCTCATCAAGGAAGTTGCCTTTGATCGAACCGAATACACTCTTGAGCACCTTTTCCACAGCAGAGAGATTCGACCAATCCGCCACGCTGAAACAAGTCAAAAGGGCAAATGCCGAAATCACCACAGTCAGCACAACGACTGCTTTCTGGCGGGAGAGCTTCAAGTGCTGCATGACCGTAGATACACCGCATTCCAGCAAACTTATACCGCTGGTAAGAGCGGCGATGGTCAGCAGAATAAAGAAAAATCCGTTCCAAACCCAGCCCAAACCGCCGGGTATGGCGTTAAAGGTAATAGGCAGAACATTGAAAATCAAGCCCGGTCCCTGCCCCGGCTCCTGCCCCATGGCAAAGACAGCCGGGAAGATCGCCAACCCGGCAAGCATGGCAAGCAGAGTATCAAAAAATGCAATGCTTACAGTAGAAGAAAGGATGTTGCGGTTGCGAGGCAGATAACTGCCGTAGGTGATCAAAATACCCATACCCAGGCTCAAAGAATAAAATGCGTGGCCCAAAGCATCCAGAATACTCGTTTCAGTGATTTTGGAGAAATCCGGCTTCAGGAAAAACTCAATACCCTTCCCTGCCCCCGGCAGCGTAACCGAACGGATAACCAGAACAATGATCAACACAAACAACAGCGGCATCAAAAGTTTGCTGGCAAGTTCCACACCTTTTTTAACCCCGCCATAGCAGACAACTGCACATATAAGCATATAAATGATCATACCCAACGCACATTTTCCGCCGTTGCTTGCCATGGCACCGAATGCCTTGCCGGCTTCGGCGGTGTTGGCAAAGTTCAGATTACCGGCAAATGCTTCAAAGGTATAAAGCAAAGTCCAGCCGCCAATAACTGCGTAGTAAGAGAGAATAAGCATTGCCACCAGCGAGCAGAAAAATCCCACCACCGTAAAGCCCCAACGCAATACCGCCAGCGAAATCAACGCCACGATCGCCGCCAATCCGTAATTCTGGTTGAACGCCGCAATCAACGCCGCCAGCAGCAACCCGATACCGGCAAAACAATAACTGATAGTTTTGCTGCCTCTCTGAAAGTGTTTGAATGCACCAATGGGGTCACTTTGCGATGCCCGCCCCATGGCAAACTCTGCCAGCATCACCGGCAAACCGATAAGAAGCATACACCCCAGATAAACCAGCACAAAAGCTCCGCCGCCATTCATTCCTGTAATATAAGGGAAACGCCAGATGTTGCCCAGCCCGATCGCCGATCCGGCGGCTGCCATTACAAAACCCCAGGTACTGCCCCAATGTTCACGCTTCTGTTCCATAAAAATAATATCTCCTGTAAAATTATGATTTTCAAAACACAATCATATTAAGATAGCACCGGAATACTGTTTTTTCAACATTATGAGGCAAGATTATTTAAAAGTATTCGCTTTCCGGTCATATTTCTGCTGATAGACCTTGGGCGATATACCGAATTTCTGGCGAAAAGCCGAACTGAAATAGTTTACCGAGCCAAAGGCACAGAGCCGGGCGGTTTCGTTCACGCTCAAATGTCTTTCCCGCAAAAACCGGCAGGATTTTTCCAACCGCAATTCCAGTAAAAGCCGGGTGAATGGTTTTCCGAAATACTCCGTTACCCGGTGGCAGGTCCGCGATGGCGATAAAGCAAGCCGGTGTGCAAGGTCCTGTAAAGTGATGTTTTCCTGATAATGCTCTTCGAGAAAATCCATCACCTGAACGGCAAAACCGCCATTTTCTTTCTGGTCTGCAAGAAAATCTTCCATTCTTGCTGTCAACCCATCAGCGATCACCGGCAGCACCGCCACGATCCGGCGGATAGCGTCTTTATCCAAAGGCCGCTGCCACAATCCGGCAAAAAGCACCCCGGTAAGCACGCCATCCCGGAAAACCGGAGCGACCACCTGCACATGACCTTTTCGGCATCGCCAAAGCAAACTTGCCGGATGCTCCAGCAAAAGTTTGTTACGCAGCTTTACCACGCAATGCTTAACACAGCTTGCCACCTCTTTGATGGGGCAGTGTTCGGGGTGACGATAATGCAAATTAAGGTATTGGCGTTGACAACCTATCTTGCGGGACGAAAAAAAGCGGTAGTGCACATCGTGATAAACCAGCTGTACACCCAGCATTTTTTCCAGAATCTCTAATTGTAAACTTATATCCATACAGTATTATACCTTAAAAAATACAAATTACAACTCTTTTTCAGCAATATAGCACAACTTTTCAGCAATACAACACTTGATTTTCTTTTTTAAGATATTAACTTTATACAAACGCAACATTTTTACAGGAGAATTTTTTATGCAGAATTATCTTATCCGAGCCGCCCAGCTGGACTTGAACCGCCAGAAAGAAACTATGGAATTTATCCGTTTTTACATTGATTTTCTGGCAGATAACGGCTACAACACGCTGCTGCTTTATATTGCATGGCGGATCAAGATGAACTCCCACCCCTACCCCACCACGGAAGAAGCTTACACTATTGATGAATTAAAAGAGATCGTCGATTACGCTTTCAAGAAGGGTTTGAAAGTTATCCCCACGACCAATCTTACATTTGTCAACAGCCTGACCCGTTATCCGGAAATGGCGGATATGCTGGAAGATGGGACCCGTTTCTGGGGATCCAAGCGGGGGAATTTCTGTTTATCCAACCCCAAAGTTTACCGTTTTATTGAAGATTATTTAAGCGAGCTTGCCGAAGCGGTACCTTCCGAATACTTCCACATTGGCGGCGATGAGTGCTGGGATCTTGGATATTGCCCAAAGTGTACCGCCGACGGCATGGATTTTGATAAAGAAGCTGCTATGTATAAAGAATTTATCCTCAAATGCCGGAAAATCGTAGTGGAAAAACTCCACCGCCGGACGATCATGTGGGATGATATGTTTGATTATTACCCCCACTTGCTGCCGGAAATGCCCCGGGATATTATTCTTGCACACTGGCAGTATCAGAATGATGTTTACACCAGCGTGGGGCACTTCGGCAACCGCCGCCGGGAAAATATGTTGGAAAAATATGAAGAATTGGGCTTCAACTACCTTATTGCTCCGGCGACTTACCTTACCAGCAACGGCAGAACTTTTTCGGAATACGCTGTTTTCGGCAAAAATCTTCTCGGCGGACTTATGACCACCTGGTGCAACCATCACCGATTTATGTATAAAGCCTTGCCGGTGATCGCATCGGTGGGGAGGTACTGGGCAGGTCTGGGCAGCGAAGAAGAGTGTTTCAGAGCGTTTGTCGAAAAATATTTTGATTCCACCGACGAAGAACTTATTCAGGCGATCCGTTGTTTCTGCGAAAACAACAGCACCCGATTCACCAGTTTTACAGCGTTAGAAATCAGCAAGCAGGGCTTTTCCGGCTTGCGGTTTGGAGCCAATGCCCGCCGTACTCTGGAATTGGTGGTTTTGAAAAACAAATATCCGGCAATAAACGATCCGGTCGGCAAACGCATTATAGAAGAACTTATTATAATGCTGGAGTTGGAATGTGCCATTTTTGATCTTAAGCAGCTCGTCCGCAACATCCCCCGCAAACTCACAACTCCGGAACAAATCGACGCTGCCTTGGCAGTAGTGCAGAGCAAGGCCGATAATTATTCAGCCAAGTGGGATGAGTGGCGTCACGGCATAACCCCCAATACCATTGCCGACTACCTCAATAAATTTATAAAATCCACCCGGACTCATTGCGAAAAACTTTTTACCGGCAACTATTTGCGGATACTTTTTGCTTCGTCCAACCAGTTTGGTGCCGAATTGCTCAATATCTCGCTGGAGGAAAACGGACAAAAAATCCCGGTAGCTCAAAGCTGTTTCCGGGGCGATGAAGCCTGCTATGAGCAAATATTGCCCTTGGATAAAGCCATACAAGCCGATGCGATCATCATCGAAGCCAAAGGCTACGGTGGTCAGGGTATAGCCTATGCCGAACTCTGTTTGGGCGATAAAACTTTTGTTCCGGCAGCCGTAAGCAGTCAAGGCATGGTCAGCGATCCGGAATTTGTGCTGGTAAACGACTGCACCCACGCCTTCCTCGGTTCGCAGGATACCATGGCAAGCTGGAAAGACCGCCAAGCCGCCGACGCAGTACACACCCTGACTGTAAAATTAAGCCCTGCTCCCGATATGGGGTGACAAACAGTAAAGAGGGTTAAGCAGATTTTTTGAACTAAAAGGGGTGGGAAAAAGGACCGATCCAGCAAAAGGTCTTTTTCCCCTTCTCAAGTACCAAAGCATTATTTTCCCAGCAATGCTTTGGCGTGTTCGCTGGCGGCAGCTGTTCCGCCCAGCATCCGGGCTATCTCTTTTATCCGGCCGGGCTTATCCAGCAGAGTTATTTCGCCGAAGACTTCGTCGTTTTCGATGTGTTTGCTTACTGAATAATGGTGTTCAGCCAGTGCCGCCACTTGCGGCAGGTGCGATATGCACAACAGCTGCCGCTGTTTAGCCAATGCCGCCAATTCTTCGCCCACCCGTAAACCGGTTTCGCCGCCGATATTCACATCGATTTCATCAAAAATCAGCACCGGCACGGCGTCGTTGTCTGCCAGAACCGCTTTCACTGCCAGCATCACCCGGGCGATTTCGCCGGAACTGGCGATCAATCTCAACGGTGCCGGAGTCAAGCCGGGATTGCCGGAAAAAATCATATCCACGCCGTCAATACCGCTGTTTTCCGGTTCGTGGCGAATAAATTCCATATCAAAAACATTGAATTCAAAACCCAGAACTTTGAGCTTTTCCGATACGGCTTTGCCAAGTTTTTCTGCCGCTTTTTTCCGGGCTTTGGAAAGTTCTTCCGCAGCCGACAACATAGCTTTTTGAGCTTCGGCAATACGCATATCGCACTCTTTTTTAACTTTGGCAAAGTCTTTGAAAATCCGCAACTTCTCTTGAGCTTCCTGTAAGCGGTTCAGCACGCTTTCCAAGGTTGGCCCGTAGTGGCGTTTCAGGGTATAAATCGCACTCAAACGGTTTTCCAACTCGGCAAAACCAGCTTCGTCCAGCTCAATGGTGCTGCCGTAGCTTACCAGCGAATCCGAAAGATTTTCCATACCTTCCCGGATCAATTCCAGTTCGGTCAGGAATTTTTCGCTTTCCTTAACCCCAAACCGCCCAAGCTGTTCCAAATCACGGTTGACTGTGGACAATGCGTCGATCAGAGAATTATCGCTCTGGGTAAGAGCGTTTGCCGAATTGCGGATCAGCTGCAATATTTCGTGGGAATTTGCCGCCAGCTTATGCCGTGCAGCAAGCTCTTCATCTTCATTTATTTGTGGAGAAACTGCACTTATTTCTTCCACTATTCCCTGAAGTGTTTCCGCCTCTTCCGGCGTGGGCAAATGGCTCAACAGAGCTTCGCACTCTTTTTCCAGCTGCCGCAGCTCGGAAAGTTTTTCCTGATAAATCGTTTTCAGATTTTTCAATTTGCCGTAGCGGTCAAGCAGTTCCAGCTGCCGGGAGCGGTGGATCAAAGTGTGGTGTTCACTGGCTCCATGCACATCAACTAAAAGTTCCCCCAGATTTTTCAGGGTAGTGATCGTTACCGGTGTATCATTGAGAAAATTCCGATTACCGCTGGCAGTAAAGGTTCTCCGCAGCTGGAGAGTGATTTTTCCACCGGCTTCAAACTCAATACCCGCTTCTTCCAACGCCGCAACTATTTCGGGATTGCGTTCCGCATCCACCGTGATCTCGGCAGCAAGTTCGCAACGGCTGCACCCTGCCCGCAGCAGATTTTTATCCGCCCGTTTGCCGGTCAGCAAAGCTATGGTATTGAGCAAAACCGTCTTGCCCGACCCGCTTTCGCCAGTAACCGCATTAAAGCCGGAAGCAAACTCCACTTCAGCATTGGCAATCAAAGCCAAATTCTTGATTTTAAGGTAATTGAGCATAATTGTTTAAAAAGGATATTGTTGCAAAAATTGAAAATTCACAAATCCATTGTATTATATTGTTTCAGCGTAAATTGCCCAATAAAACAAATTGTAATCAGCTCTAAAACAACTTAATAAACCATGCTGAAATCGATTATTTGGCCAAATAAAAACAACAGTGATGTGCGGCACACTTTTTATCGGCAGCAATATTATATCTGCCGCACAACCACGGAGGAGATTGCATTCCCCTCCGTGACCACCCAAGTCGGAGGCCAAGCGGGCTTAGGAAGACAACAGCAAGCAGCAACTCCTTGGCTCACAGAACGACATGGCTACGATCCGACTTAACAGTGATGTGCGGCACACTTTTTATCGGCAGCAATATTATATCTGCCGCACAACCACGGAGGAGATTGCATTCCCCTCCGTGACCACCC
>JAZSHD010000077.1:0-3030 GCA_045533055.1 Victivallaceae bacterium
AACCGTCCAAGTTTTTGGGGTCACATCAGAAAAGAGGTTTTTCTCCTCTCCCACCCCCTCTCCACTTTTCGAGAAAAGCGGGGTAGTTTTGCTCCAGTCCTGCCATCCATAGCCCGCCGGGCGGAGGAGGGAAGTCACAAAATTCATCAGCAGCAGTGACAAATGCGCAATAATCGACAATGAATTTTTCATCATAAGAACTCCTTTTTGTTTTTTGATAGAATCATTCTATCACGTAATTAATGTAACCGGTGAAAAGCTGTTTGTCAAGAGATTTTTTACAAAAAGTCTATTTTTTATTCCACAGCTGTCCCATAAAATTGAACATCCGTTGATTTTGCACCGCAGAAATATACTTCAGGAGGGCTGATACGTCAGGCAGTCAAGCACTTTGTTTGCATCCGGCGCAGTTTAGATTTCTCACAAAAAATGAGACAACACTGAAAATTATTTTTTATCCATGCTTTGCAACATGGTATTGCCGGAAATCACTTTCCATTTTATCTCCTCGGAAAAACTCTCTCTGGAATAGGATTCCCGGATGAGTATATCCACCACTTTGCTATATGGCAGCGCCGCCGTGATGATCGGATTGGTCTGCATCCTTACGCTCAAATCAGCGTTGAATCCGGCAACAAAAACATCCTTGCCGACAGTAAAGCCATGGGTTGTCAGATATGCCGCCGCTCCCAGCGCCTGCGCATCGTTGGAAAAACAAAATCCCCGGATGTCCGGGGCCGTTTTCAGCAGCTTTTCCACGGCAGTGTAGGCATTGGTAAACTGCATCGCCGCCAGATCGCCTTCCCAGCTTATCCTCGGCATATAGATAACTTTCTGCTGCCAAATATCTTCAATATCCGAGTCGGGATAGAGTTCCTGCAGTGCATTGGGGAAAAACGGTGAACGCGACCCCTCCTGCAACAGAACTTTGAACTTTTCCCCCACCTTTTCCCGGAGTACAGAAATGATTTTTTTACGGGCGGAATGAGCATCATGCTGCAAGTTGCGGTCAAAGCCGATGCCGTCGAAACTCACCATCGTCCGGTGAAATTTTTTCAACTCTTTCTGGATTTCCAGATGACCGATGGGGCAGCCGATAAAGATAAATGCTTCAACGCCGCGCCCGATAAGTTCCCTTATGTGCTTGAGGTTTTGCTCCGGAGATTTGGTCATCCGGTCAAAAAAATAGGTGGCGATCTGCATATCGTTGAAACGCTCCATCAACTGCAAACTCAAGGTGCGGTTGCGTTCTTCCTGCGCCATGAACGGGGTGGAAATTATTATCGCAGCGGTGTTGGTCGGCTTGTTATGCATCAAATTGTAGCCGAAATTCCGCCGGTAGCCGAGCCGTTTGACGATTTCCAGGATCTGTTCACGTTTCTCTGCAGAAACCCGGATGCCCGGAGTGTCGTTCAGCACAGCGGATACCGCCTGAAACGATACGCCTGCTTCTTTTGCTATATCTTTTATGGTGACTGCCATTGTTTTTCCCTGATGTTATCACGTTTTACTAAATAGACCACCGGAATATGAAAATTTCAAGTTTTTTCTTCAAATATTACTTGAGAAAAGTATATTGTAGGTCTGTTATTTGCCCCAATTGTCCATTCAGAAGCTCGAACAAGCTGTTTTCATCTATTGAGTCACGTAATGCCATCAGGATTGTAAGTTGATCCTCTTTTGAAATATAATCTGACTCTTCAATGCTTGAAACTTTATCCTCATACCATTTCGCGATTTGAGTTTTTACATAGGAATGTATATCCTTCCTATTCATACTCATTGCGTTTAATGGAATTGGCTCAAACACCGAACTTGATGCGGAAAACAGTTTTTTCACTTGTGTTGAAAGTTCTTGAAATCCTGCCGGTTCAAAATTCTGCCAGTGTGTTTCTTACACACTGGCAGAAATGTTGTAAAAGCCTTTGAACAAAAGAGTTTTACAAAATAATAGCAAGGATGATTTTTTCAGGCAGATTAGAAAGGGGGCAAAAAAAATGGCGGCTGGAATTTTTATCTTCCCCCGCCATTCTGAATAGCTTTTTGAGCTTAAAAACTCAGAATTTGGCTGTGAAATGAAATTCTGAAAATCACTTCACTTTTATTCAGAAAAACTCAGAATGTCACTTGGATTCTTCGTCCTTAAAGGGCAATTCCATATTTCCGGCAATACCCAGTGACTTTGCATTTTCTGGAGAAATGACTGAATGTCCCAACTCTTTTTCCAATTGTTCCCGGGCGGTTTTGGCTACGTTGCCGCCACGCTGTGCAACTTGATCGTGTTGGGCAAAAGTATCGGGATTTTCTGCTTCTGAAATATCCTTGGTGGAAACTTCAGCAAGCATATTCAACACCAGCTCCCGGTTGGTCATATTGTCCCGCAGATTTTCTTTTTTCAAACCTTTGAATTGTTTGTATTCTTTTGCTGTTTTTCCAGCCCACGCTTTATAAATAATATCGGTCAGAATAGCGAACTCGGCACCTTCTTCCAACCCAAGACGCTTCCATTCATCGGTCAATTCTTTACGGATCTCGATTGATTTCAACCGCTGATTGATCCAATTTTCAGAATACCCCAAACGCCGGTAATCCAGCATCGCCTGTTCAATGGAGCGTTCCGGATCCTGCATCTGATTGAGCCGTTCTGCCGCAACTTGAGCGATCCACAACTTGAAAGGCTCCGTCTTCGGCGACGGAATGGATTGGATAAGTCGGAAAAGTTGTTCAGCAGTAGCGACATCAGTTTTCCGCATTTTACCATCAGGAGCGAGCATTTTGAAAGCGTTACAATTTGTAACGGTTTGATTTCCTTCTGCCAGAAGCCTTTTTTTCAACACTCTCCAATATACTTGCGGATTATCGCTATCGGTCAGTATCGCAACCACATCCACTACCGAAAAGTACCATTCTTCAGTGGCATCATCCCAAACGGAACGGACTTGTTTTTGTTCAAAAAGTTTTATTGCGTTTTGCTGTGTCATAAGATTTTCCCGAACAATTATTGTTTGCGACTCAAATACTGCCGCATTC
>JAZSHD010000203.1:0-14458 GCA_045533055.1 Victivallaceae bacterium
AGCAGCAAAGCAAAGAACATCCCCACCAAACTGCCGCAGATCGACCGTGCCGAACAGAACTGCCCGAACCGGCTTTTGGGCAGAATACGCATCAAAGTCGGCATCCCCGCCGGGCCGGTAAAACGCATCAGAAACGACACCTGGGTCATCAGCAAGCTCGACCACCAGAATACCCGTGCTTCGGGCTTGAAGAAAAACCATTTGCAGTCATAAAAGAAAAGTAATGTACCGAACATCAGCAAAAATACCGATACCCGCACCGGGTGCCAGCGGTCAATAAAGTATGTGCCCAGCGAAGCAATAACAAACCCTGCAAGCATAAAACAGAGCGAATTGATCCCGGACTTCTGTCCGATTTCCGCCAGGCTCAACCCCATGGATTGCTCAAAAAACACAATAAAGATCGTCCCTGCACTCACGATGGCAGTGCAGGCAGTTTTGGCAAATTCGTACCAGTAGATCGGGTGGGAGAAACTTTCTTTCATAAAAGTCAGAACACCCCGCAAACCTTTGCTGGAACGCTTTTCTTCGGTGGTCGGTTCGGGGAAACGGGGTTCTTTAAGGGCAAAACACATAAAGCCCATTGCCACAGTATAGAATATGACTGTGCCCCAGAGGAGCGTGGAAAAATGGCTCAAAGAATACTCAAAGAAAAAGTAGTTGTACCCCGCAGTGACCCCGGAGTTTATAATTGAAATCACCCCGTAATAACGGGTCAGGAACTGCGGCGGGATAACATCGTTGGGTATGTAGTGGAAAACCGACCCCACAAACATATAGAAGAATTTGAAGATCACCACCCCCGCTGCCAGCACAAACACCGCCAGCACCGGCTGCGAAACATTGACCAACGGAGCCAGCAGTTTGTGCAGCAATTCAGCTTCATACTGATACATTGCCAATATTGCCCAGCTCAAGCAGAGAAAAGGCAGCGTGTAAAGAATAAACGGCACCCGCCGCCCCCACCGCTTGGAGCGGTAGCGGTCGCTTTTAAAACTCACCCACGGGCAAACGGTCATGTTAAGGATCTGCCCCAAAGTGGACATGATAAAGACCATCAATGTCGAGCTGACACCGATTTCTTTAAGTTTCAAAGGTACGATCCGGGGCACCATGCCGATACACAGCGTCATGGCGATCGACCCGCAGAAAATGATCGCCATAGTTGCCAGCAATTTCGGCATGGTGTAATCCAAGCCGGATACCTGATAATGTTTCCACTCCCGTTTTGCCATAAAAAAACTCCTGCTTCAAGTTCAAAAAGTAAAAAAAGCGTCCTGTATAAGGTATTATAGCACGATTTAATTTTTTTACAAATAAAAGTCCTAACGAACTATCAGAATCGGAAACAAATCATAAACACTTGACATTATAACTGTTTGGATGTATATTAGGAGGCAAATAGGTATAAAAACATGAAGATCCATCGCTTAAAAATGCAATCACACCACTTGTTTATACAGGGTATTCTGCTGGGGCTGCTGCCGATCGGTGTACTTGTTTTACATGCAGAAAATCCGCTGCTCTCCGGCAACTGGAGCATTTTTGCCGGAGTCGTTGCCCTTACGCTGGTTTTTTGGGGAACATTGCAGATATTCCGGACTCCCCGTTTGGCGGCAATGCTGGCACTGGCAGGAATCAGCTTGAGCAATTTCATACTTTTTTTTGAGTACCAGGGCAACCCGCTCTTTACCATGTTTGCCTTGCTTACCAGCATAGCATTGATCCATTACTTCTGCTCCGGCAAACTGTATCTGCCGATCGAACTTACCGGCTCATTGCAGCTTGAGCGTATGCTGGGGGCGGCACTCTCGGTAACGATATTGACGCTCTTTTCGCCGCTCTTTGTTTATGAGTCGCAATTATATACTCTGGCTGTATTCATCTCATTGATACTGTTCTTTGCTCTTGCATACCAATACACTGACAGCATCCGTAAAACCAAATTTAAAACCTCTATGCGGCTCCTGGCGATCGTAATGCTGGGGATTTTTATCTGGCTTTATTCTACCGATTTTATTATTCTCGGCGGTTTGATGACCGGTTTGGCAAGCATAGCACTTCTGCTCTATAAAAAACATGCCGATCTGCAGTTTCTGGGGATCATACTCCAACACCCTGCCCGGGGACTGGCGATCACATTTTTTCTGCTGTGCATTGGCGGAACATTGCTTTTGCGTACTCCGGTTGCCATGCAGAACGAACTCTCGGTGCTGGAGGCGGCATTTACTGCAACCAGTGCCTCCTGTGTTACGGGGCTGACGGTTATTGATATATCAAGTGAACTCACCCTTTGCGGCAGATCATTTCTGCTGCTGCTTATCCAGTTAGGCGGTTTGGGCATCATGACTTTGACCGCTATGGC
The DNA here is from genome assembly GCA_045533055.1 of Victivallaceae bacterium. GTDB lineage: Bacteria > Verrucomicrobiota > Lentisphaeria > Victivallales > Victivallaceae > SIG78. The sequence goes on from JAZSHD010000203.1 coordinate 2,366, forward strand.
ACTGCACGCCCTGGGCAGGCTCTCGCTTACCGGTGAACAGCTGTTGAACGAACTGGCAGCTCCTCAAGAACAGCAGGATATTTTCAAAACCCTTAAATTGATCGTAAACTTTACCTTTACAACCGAACTTATTGGAGCTTTCTTTCTGACCTGGGGATTTTACTCAATTCATCACGATTTGCCGCTTGCTCTGGAACTGGGTATATTTACCAGTGTTTCAGCCTTCTGCAACGCCGGATTTTTCCCGGGCTCTGAAAATCTTATTCCCTATTCCGGAGAAAAATTTCTGCTGATAATAACAGCTTTGGAAATCATTCTCGGCGGCATTGCTCCGGCAATAACTTATTCTTATTTGAAGATACAAAAGTACCGCCAGCTGCCTGTAGTTTCGCAACTTATATTGAAAACTACCGCCATCTTGCTTTTTGCCGGAACATTTCTGCTGCTGCTTTTTGAGTGGAACGGCATCTTTAAGGATATGATATGGTACGATAAACTGGTCAACGCATTTTTCCAATCTGCCACCTTGCGTACCGCCGGATTCAACACGGTAAACTTTGCCTTGTTGAGTATGCCGTCATATATAGTAATGCTGATACTCATGTTTATCGGCGGCAGCCCCGGCGGCACCGCCGGCGGGATCAAAACCACCACCTTGGCTGTATTGGCTCTTACATTCCGCTCTGCCATCCGGGGCGATGACCAGGTCAATATTTCCTTTAATACAGTTAGACAATCTACTGTCAACAAAGCTGTTGCCATACTTATTTCGGCAGCTTTGGTGCTGATTCTGACGATTTTTATGCTGACTGCCACCCAGACACTCCCGGCAAAACAGCTGGTGTTTGAAGCGGTTTCGGCACTGGCTACCGTAGGTTTGAGCCTGAATTGCACCACAAGTTTGGATGCGGTGGGGCAAATAATCATCATGCTGGCAATGTTTATCGGCAGGATCGGGCCATTGACTTTGTTTCTGCTTTTAAGCGAAAAACAAATCAGCAAAACGCCAACTTATCCGCAAATAAAAATACCTTTAGCATAAATCTATAAAAGAAAGCGGCAAATATGCGAAAACAAATCATGATAATCGGTCTGGGCCAGTTCGGCATGGCACTGGCTCAAACCCTGTCGGAACGGGGAGTGGAAGTTATGGCAGTGGATATAGCTCAAGAAAAAGTCGATGCCGCCGGCAGCTTTGTTACTCACGCCGTTGCTGCCGATATTACCGACGAAAATGCTCTGGCTCAACTGCTGCCTCAGGAACGGGATTCAGTGATCTGTGCCATGGGCAGTTCTGCCAAGGAATCGGCGATCATCTGCACAGCTCTCCTGCGGCAGCTGGGGTGCAAACACATCGTAGCCCGTGCCAGCAATGCCACCTACCGCCGGATACTTTTTATGGTTGGTGCCCACGAAGTCATTATCCCCGAACAGGATTTCGGCAGGCGTTTTGCCACCCATTTACTCTACCGCAACATGATCGCCGACTATTCGGCAAATGAGTTGAATCTTACGGAAATAAAACTGCCACCTTTCATGGTGGGCAAAAATCTTATTCAGCTTGCGTTGCCCAAAAAATACGGCATTATCGTTGCGGCAGTCCGCCACGAAGGCGTACTCAACCGCCCCGACCCGGAAAAACCGCTGGAAGAAAACGATATGCTTTTGATAGTTTCCGACGAAAATGCCATTGCCAAACTCTCAAAAGAGGCGTAAACTATGCAATCAGGAAAACTTATTACCATTGGTGTCTGGGGGATGATCATCTTCAATCTGCTTCTCTCGTTCGGAGCAGTCTGGAGTTTGCAGCGGATAAGTCCTGAAATCCAACGCATTTACCAACGCAATGTTGTCAGCCTTGATGCCTGCGAAAAAATGCTTTTGGCTCTGGCAGAACCTGCTGTGGATCAACAGAATTTTTTGAACGCTCTGCAAGCCGCCGAAAACAATATAACCGAAGCCGGTGAACGGGAAACTGTTATGCAGATAAAAGTTCTCGCCGGGCGGATCAGCTCCGGCAATATCCATGATCGCCGCTTACTTACCAAAGAGATAATCAAACTGACGAACTTCAATAAAAACGCTATTATAGAATCAGCATTGCAAGCTCAAAAAATGCGGCAGGCAGGAGCGTGGGGAATCGTCTTTATGACCTCGTTTTTCTTTATTCTTGCCCTATACTTTGAACGCCGCCTCCGGCAGACACTGCTTATGCCCCTTGAGGAGATCGCTACAGTTATGGAAGAACGCACCCGGGGCGACCGCTTCCGCCGCTGCAATTTACCGCACGCAGCTAAAGATACCAAAAAAATGCTTGCTGCGATCAATGACCTCATCGACCGCAGCAATCGTCTTGAATGATTTTTCAGCAATCCGGCAAGCGGAATTTCAACCGATAAAAAAACAGGAACAGCTTTGAAAGCACTGTAAAAACAATGTTTCAAAACTGTTCTTGTATTTTTATCAAATTGAACATAAGCATACCGCCTTAAGTTTCATAGCCGGAGTGCCATCGGCACCATCGGCACAACCCGGCACCCCCTGCACAGATTGCTGCAAGCAAACTTTTTACAAGCACGCACCATGCGGCACGCCGCCTGTTTGACCATCCGGAAAACCTCGGATACAATGGTTATGGTCAGAGCATGTATTCTGGCGGTAACCACCTCCCACCGTCCGCAATCAGCTGCCTTGAAAGTCAACCAATCATTGGCAGAATATCCTGTTTCCGGCAGGGCAATGAAATCACCCGCAGACACCGCTGCCGTACTTTTAAACGAAAAAGTACAACTCTTTGCCTGCTCTTCGCAGAATATAAATTTTTCTGCAACTGTTTCCATTGACCGTTTTCCTGATTAGATCAAAAATTCACTTATTACTTTTCAGCGGCAGCTTCATTCTTCTGCAGAACGCCGGCTTCGACCAATTTGTCGATCAGCTGCTGCATGCTGTTGAAGGCACCAAGGAAACCCTGGGGAGGCATGATGATGCGGACATTGGATTCCGGGATCGGAGCCTTGCCTTCTTCGGCGGGCTGAAGAGTTACGAAGTCGAAACGCACCATACCGCCAGCGAAGTGAACCTGACCGATACCATCAGCAAAGATTTCTTTTTTGCAGTCCATTTTAAGACCACCTTTCTTTGTTTGTTGTTAAAGATTGAACCATTCAATCTCCATTATTTCTTATTACAGGATACACATATATCCCCTCACTTGACTAATGTAGCACGAAAAAGCGATTATGCAAACATATTGAAAATATTTTTTTCAGATAAATTGCATAAAAAAACAGCCTTACACATTAAGTATAAGACTGTTTTGACAACTAAAACAGTGAAATGTTCAGCTTTTTTTGGCAAAATCAGCTTTGACCTCCGATCTGAACTCTTCGTCATCCAGAAATTTGCAGACCGTTACCGCCATTGCCGTTGCTGCTTTGAGCATGCTTTTCAAACCCGGTTCCGAGCGGGCGGCTTCCTGAAACTCAATAGAGTGTGCACCGATCTTGTGGTCAGCAATGCCGAAATAGGGGTGTGCCCCCGGGATCGCCTGCGAAAAATCCCCGAAGTCCGAAGAACCTCTGCCATCAGGATATTTGACGGGAATTTCTTCGCCCTGCAACGCCATAGCTTCGCAAAAGACCTTATTCAAAAGAGCGTTGGGTTTGCGGCTGCGGCAGTCGATGGAAAACTTTTCTTTAGTATAAGTACAGCCGCATGCCATTGCCACACCTTTGACCATATTATCAAAACGCCCGTCAAGTTTTTCCATCCATTCCTCGTTGGAACTGCGTAAATAGAAGCGGCAGGAAGCACTTTCGGGTATGATGTTGGGCATCTTGCCGCCGTTGGTCACTATCCCGTGGATACGGCAGACATCGGGCATCTGCTGCCGCTGGAAGCTTACCGCATTAAAGAGCATCATCACTGCATCCAGTGCATTGACTCCAAGTTCCGGAGCGGCGGCGGCATGAGAAGATACTCCGTGAAAAGTCACATCCCACCGCCGGATCGCTGTACTGCCGGGATCCGGCTGGGTACGCCACGAGGGGTGCGCCATCATCACCGCATCGATTCCGTTCAACGCTCCTTTGGCAAGCATCTTGACCTTGCCGCCGCCGGATTCTTCAGCCGGAGTCCCCATAATGACCAGCGTACCCGACAGACCGAGTTTTTTCATAGCCCGGGCAGCGGCGATCGCAGCCCCCACTGCCGCAGTACCGATCAAATTATGCCCGCAGGCGTGACCGGGGGGCAACGCATCATATTCCGCAGCCAGAGCAAAGGTCGCCCCCGGCTCGAAACACACATCGCCCCGGAAAGCGGTAGGAAAATCCAGATAGTTCGCTTCGGCAGCAATATCATGTTCCTGCAAAAACTTTGCAAGTGTTTCAGCAGCATAAAACTCTTGCCACGCCAGCTCCGGGTGTTCCCAAATATCCAGAGCCAACGCTTTAAGCTCATCGGCAATAAGCTCAACTTCGCTTCTTACTGCCTCAAAAATCCTGTTCATATCCATAAAAAACTCCCTATAAAATATATTATCTATAATATACTTGATTTTTTGATAAATAGCAATATATTAAAAATAGCAATTTTAATAACTGAAAGTAATCAAATATGGAACTGCGGCATTTAAGATATTTTACAGAAACCGCCAAGGAGCTGCACTTTGCCAAAGCAGCCGAAAAACTCAAGCTCACCCAGCCCGCTTTGAGCCGTCAGATCGCCGCACTGGAACAGGAGCTGGGCGTGGAACTCTTCAACCGCAGCAACAAGTGGAAAATCGTCCTGACCGAAGCGGGCAGCATGTTTCTGCTGGAAGCTGAAAAAATTCTGAATGAAACCGACCGGGCAGTACATCTGGCAAAAAGTGCCGCCAAAGGCGGTTACGGCAAGCTCGCCATCGGGGCGATTTCGTCAACCATCGAAAGTCCGGAATTTTCGCAAGCCTTGCAGGAAATGCGAAGCCGCTACCCAAATTTGCTGCTGGAAGTTTTGGACGCCACCAGCGGCGGACTGCCGGAACTGGTTCGCCAACACGCTTTGGATATAGCTTTTTTGCGGCCGCTGCCGGAACTCCCCGGCGATGAAAGTCTGATTTACGAACATTTGTGGAACGATAAATTGGTAGCCGCCATTCCCCACGATCACCCGCTGGTGAGGCAGGTGCAGTTTCTGCCCGGCGTGCTGGCAAATGAGTCATTTATCATGGTGCCGGAAAAAACCTCCAGCAGTCAGCGGCAATATCTGATAAATTTCTTTCACAAATACGGCGGATTCACGCCAAAAGTGGAAATTGAAATCTATAACACCTACACTGCCTTGCGGATGGTGGCGGCACATCTGGGGGTAAGCGTGGTTGCCGAATCATACATGGGGCATTTTACCGACCGGATATGTTACCGCTTTTTCACCGCCAATCCGCCGGAAATGCCGCTGTGCGTTATCCGGGCAACTGACCACACCAGCAAAAGTGCGGAAACTTTTCTGAAAATCCTGAAAAAGCATCACCGGAACTGACCGGCAGAAGCGTCAAAACTCCACAGTACAACTGCCATGGGGCGGCAATGTGATGAACTTCTGTTCTTCGCGGAACCTGACAGCGAAAGTTCCGCCGACGCCTGATTTGAGTACCGCTTTTACTTTTTCTTCCAACCACTCTATATCCAGAATCAAACCGCCGTGTGCCGCCAAACCATAGACTTTACCGGATTTCCACGCATCGGGCAGTGCCGGTAATAACAGTATTATAACCTTGCCGTTGCGGTTACGCAAATGGCTCTGCACAAACATTTCCGCGATTGCGGCAGTAACCCCGAAGTTGCCGTCGATCTGAAACGGCGGATGAGCGTCAAACAAATTCATATAAACCCCGCCCCGCTGACCGGCGATTCCCGGTTCGGTCAGATGGAGCAGATTTTTTATCACGCCGCACACCCGGTTGCCGTTCAGAAATCTTGCCCAGAGAGCCGCCCGCCACCCCATAGCCCAGCCGGTCGAAATATCGCCGCGGCGTTCCAGTGATATTCGGGCGGCAGAATAGAGATCGCAATTTTGCTCCGGAGTAAATTCCCAACCCGGATAAACCCCGTAAAGGTGCGAGGTATGCCGATGATGCACATCCGCTTCAGCAAACGCCTCGTTATACTCCAGCAATTCGCCGCAACTGCCGATACCGGGGCGGTGCAGTCTGGCCAAAGCCGCCGTAAGTTTTTCCGCCAGCGGTTCATCAATTTGCAATATTTCTGCCGCCACCAGCACATTGCGGAAATTTTCAGAAATCAAACTCATATCCATAGTCGATGCAATTCCCACACTGCACTTTTCGCCGCTTGCCGGGTCGATAAAATTATTTTCCGGCGAAGTGGAGGGCATCGTAACGAGTTCATTTTTATATTCAGTCAGAAACGCCAGCAGAAACTCCGCACTGCCGGTCATCACCGGGTAATATTCCCGCAAAAACTCCACATCCCGCGTAAAAAGGTAATGGTCAAAAATATGATGAACCAGCCAGGCTCCGCCCATCGGGTAATATGCACAGCGTGCCTTACCGCTGGAAATCGAAGCAAAACGCCACAAATCGCCATTGTGATGCATACACCAGCCGGGCAAGCCGTAAAGTTCGCGGGCGGCATATCTGCCCTGCACCGAATAATCTTTTATCAAAGCAAACAGCGGTTCGGCACATTCAGACAAATTGGCACAGCCGCACGGCCAGTAGTTCATTTCCAAATTGATATTGGTTGTGTAATTGCAACCCCACATCGGCATAAGTTTATCGTTCCAAATGCCTTGCAGATTAGCCGCCTGACAAGCTCCGCGACTGGAAGATATAAGCAGATACCGCCCGTAATGATAAAGCAGTGCCGCCATATTGGGTGATACAAATCTGCTAAATTCAGCAAGTTTCAAACGCTTATCTGTCGGCAGTAAGTCAGATTCTTCCACCGGAAAATCCAACACCGAACGCTGAAATATCTGTCGGAAATCCTCAATATGTTCCTGCAAAAGTTCTTCATAACTGCCGAAACAACTCAAATCAGCAATACAGCGGTTTTCCGGCGTTACGCCATCACTGCCGGGCATGGAACGATAATCAACAAAATTACTGCGAATGGATAACAGCAATGTAACATTATCGGCTTCAAACACTTGCAAAGCACCGTCCACATCAGCCGTCACCGTACCGCCGGATGCGATAACCTGCAATCGCATCTGAAAAGCAATACCGCAACTGCCGTCCGGATTCCGCCATACGATATTATTGCGGCGGTCATACACCGGACATTCGCCATCAAATACAAGCGTATTGCCGCAAGCCGAGCTTTTCCCATAAAGTTGCGAAGCAAACTTTGCCGTAAAACTCACACTGCCAGCCTTGCTCCCGGCGATTTTTCCCACAATAAGCTGCCGGGGATAAGAAGCAAAAAATTCCCGGCTGAACTCAGCTCCACTGCAACTGAATGAACAACTGCTCACCGCCTGTTCCAAATCCAGCTGCCGCTGATAATTTTCAATATCGCCGGGCAAATCGAAATCCAGAACTAATTCACCGGCAGGCAGATAACTCTGGCAGTCGTGGTCGAGCATATTTTCAGTAACAAATTTATCAGCCTCGACAAACCGCCGCTGCCGGAGCAGATCGCGGGCGTGTTCCAGATTACGCTTTACCGCAGGAGAAAAACGCATATCCGGCAAGCCCGACCAAAGCGTATCTTCGTTCAGCGAAAGCACTTCATGCGAAATCCCTCCATGCACCATAGCCCCCAAACGGCCATTGCCGATCGGCAAAGCCGCTTCCCAATAAGCGGCAGGCTCCGTATAATGCAAAAGTGCAGAAGCTCGCTTGTTATATTTATCCGCTGACATAAAAACTCCTTGTGAAAGTTTAATATATCACGCCGGAAATGAAAAGCAAATATACTCTCTGCAAAAAATCAGCGGCAACCGCAGAGAGTTTCGCCGCATATGGTTCGTCTTCATCACACTACGCCGTGGCAAGTGGGCAATACGGTTGATGGCGGCATAACGGAAAATAACGGTAAGTAACGGGTTTTTCCTGCCGCCATATTCCGCATATGCGGGCAACGGTGGCGGAAGCGGCAAACGACGATGGCGGCTTTGCCCGCCCTCTCATACTCTCTCATACACTCCCATACACTCCCATACTCTCCCATACTCTCCCATACTCTCCCATACAGGAAATAAACACATCGCAGCAAGGCAAAAGTGCCTCCGCAATTTTGCCTTGCTTACATAAAAAAACCGTTGCAGAATAATCTGCAACGGTTTTGGAGTGTACTTTGCGTACTGTTCGGCAATTACTTACCGGACATGACCCCGTGGTCTTTGAAGGTACGGGTCGGGACGAATTCGCCCAACTTGTGACCTACCATGTTTTCGGTGACGAACACCGGAACAAATGCACGACCATTATGCACATCGAAGGTATGACCGACGAAATCCGGAACAATCATGCTGCGGCGTGACCAGGTTTTGATCGAACGCTTCTGACCAGACTTGTTCATGGCTTCGACTTTGTCGTACAAATATGCATCGACAAACGGTCCTTTTTTGATTGATCTCGCCATTATTTCTTCCTCCGTTCAACGATAAACTTACCAGAAGTCTTTTTCGGATAACGGGTACGCTTACCTTTGGCAAGCTGACCCCAGGGCGATACGGGATGACCGCCGCCGGAGCTGCGGCCCTCACCACCACCCATCGGATGGTCGATCGGGTTCATGGCAACACCGCGGACATGCGGGCGTTTACCCAGGTAGCGTTTCTTACCGGCTTTACCCAGCTTGATATTCATGTGTTCTTCGTTGCCGACAACACCGATGGTAGCTTTGCATTCCATATTGATCATACGGACTTCGCCGGAGGGCAGCTTGATCTGGGCGTAGACTTCTTCCTTACCGCGGAGAACTGCACTCTGACCGGCAGAACGAACCAACTTGGCTCCCTGACCGGGCAGCATTTCGATATTGTGGATGGAAACACCAACCGGAATATCTTTGATCTTCAAGCAGTTACCGGGTTTCAATTCAGCCTTGGAACCGTTCATCACGGTCTGGCCGACCTGCAAACCATTGGGAGCAAGGATGTATGCCTTTTCGCCGTCAGCATAAGCCAACAGAGCGATGCGGGCAGTACGATTGGGGTCGTATTCGATGCTGACGACTTTGGCAGGCACGCCATCTTTGGCACGCATGAAGTCGATCATACGGTAACGACGCTTGTTACCGGCACCACGGAAACGGGTGGTAACACGACCATAGCTATTGCGACCACCGGTAGAACTCTTACCTTTGGTCAAGCTCTTAAGCGGAGACGTTGCAGTGATTTCGCTGAAATCGCTGACCGTCATGTTCCGGCGGCTCGCCGTCGTCGGATTGTAACTTTTAACAGCCATTGTTCAACCTTTCACAATTACGCGATTTCGATCGCACCTTCGGACAAAGTAACGATCGCTTTCTTCCAGTTGGCACGACGGCCGACTTTCGGAGAACGGCCCATGCGTTTGGGCTTGCCCGAATAATTCATCACATTGACGCTCGCAACCTTCACACCGGGAAACAGCTCTTCCACTGCACGGCCGATTTCGATCTTTTCAGCATCGGCGTGTACGCGGAAAGCATACTTGTTTTCAGCAGCCAGAGCACTGGCTTTTTCGGTGATGACGGGGGCGATAATGACTTCAAAATTGTTTTTCATCTTATATATCCCCATCAGTTAAGACGCGTAAGGAACGCATCAAGAGCTTCTTTGGTGAAGACCAGCTTGTCATAACGCAGCAGGTCGTAAACATTGACACTGGCAGCACGGATCAGCAGCAGACCGGCGATGTTGTCGGTGGCCAAAACTGCATTTTCTTCGTACTCCGGCACAGACAAAAGTGCAGTACCTTCCAGCTTGAGAGCCTTCAAAACAGCAACTGCGTTCTTGGTCTTGTGATCGGCAAGTTCAAACTTGTCCAGCACCATCACGGCATTGTCCACCACGCGTTCGCTGAAGGCACGGCGAAGAGCCAGCTTCATGACCTTGCGGTTCACCTGACGATTGTAGTTGCGTTCAGGAGTGGGGCCGAAGATAACACCACCACCAGTCCAGACCGGAGAACGGCTGGAACCGGTACGGGCACGGCCGAGGCCCTTCTGACGGGTCGGTTTGGCACCGCCCCCACGGACTTCTGCACGGGTCTTGGTGCAGGCAGTGTTGGCACGCTGGCTGGCAAGGAAAGCCACCACAGCATCATGAACAGCCTGTTCACCCTTTTCCAATTCGATAGCGTTATCGGGCAGCTGATAATCGCCGACCTTCACGCCTTTGCAATCGAGAATATCCAAAACTTTCGACATTGTAATCACCAATCCTTACTTGCTCGATTTCTTGATCGCAGACTTCAGCAGCAAAAGACCGCCTTTGGCACCGGGGACTGCACCACGGACGCAAATGACATTGTCTTCTGCAAGAACTTTAACAACCTGCAAATTCTGCACAGTGCAGCGGGTGTTGCCCATGTGACCGGGCATCTTCTTGCCCTTGGCAACGTTACCGGGGAATTCGCACTGACCGATAGAACCGGGACGACGGGTCCAGGCACCACCATGGCTGGCACGACCGCCGCCGAAGTTCCAGCGTTTCACAACGCCCTGGAAACCGCGACCTTTGGTGGTACCGACCACATCGAGGTAATCATTCACTTCAAAGACATCAGCATTGAGCACAGTGCCCAATTCGATGGCTTCGTCAGCAGCGGTGCGGAATTCACGCAGCACTGCCGGAGCTTTGTCTGTGTAGTTGGCTTTGGCAACATGACCAAGCAATGCCTTGCTGGCATTCTTGGCACGGCGTTCGCCGTAACCCAGCTGGACAGCACTGTAGCCATCCCGCTCGACGGTCTTGACATCAACTACCACGCAGGGACCAGCCTGAATGACCGTTACCGGAACAGTCTTGCCCTTTTCGTCGTAGATCTGAGTCATACCGATCTTTTTACCGATTAAACTCTTCACTTTTTTGTCCTTTCTGATACATACTCCAATCGGTTTTAAGGAGCATTGGTATCGCATCTTTACCGGGATCTTACTCCCGGTGAGATTATTGCCGCCGGCACTTTTGTTTATTCAAAAATCTTTTGCAACTCTGATTTTTGCCAACTCCAGCCCTACCCGGCGGCTTAAACTAATTTCAGCCAATTTTGACCGAGATATCCACACCTGCGGGCAAGCTCAATTTCTTGAGTTCATCCACAGTCTTGTTGGTGGGATCGATGATATCCAGCACACGCTTGTGGGTGCGGATCTCAAACTGTTCCATCGACTTCTTGTCGACGTGGGGTGAACGGTTCACAGTGAATCGTTCGATACGGGTCGGCAGCGGCACGGGGCCAACTACCTGAGAACCGGTGCGTTTGACGGTATTGAGGATTTCCGCCACAGACTGATCCAGAATGCGATGCTCATAGGCCTGCAAGCGGATACGGACCTTCTGATTATTGCTGCTCATGATTATTTCTTCTCCGTTACAACTTTTTCTTGTACTTGTTTCGGTACCCGTTCAAAGTGCGAGGGTTCCATCGTGTAGGAAGCACGGCCTCTGGACAGTGAGCGGATCGCCGTGGCGTAACCGAAAAGTTCTGCCAGCGGCACCTGGGCATTGAGTTTGTTGAACCCAGCCTGAACATTGGAATTGATTTCAACGATGTTACCACGACGGCTGGTGATGTCGCCGATGATATCACCCATGTTTTCTTCCGGCACAACCACTTCAACCTTCATGATCGGTTCAAGCAGAATGATGTTTGCCTTCTTACAGGCTTCTTTCAACGCCATGGAAGCAGCGATCTTAAATGCCATTTCCGAGGAGTCGACCGGGTGGTAGGAACCGTCAACAATGTCGATCTTGAGGTCGATCAACGGATAACCGGCAAGCACACCGGTAGCGGCGGCTTCGCGCAGACCGTTTTCAACGGGCTTGATGAATTCTTTCGGGATGTTACCGCCGACAACTTTGTTTTCGATAACCAGACCGCTGCCCTGTTCGCCCGGTTCCATGTGGATAATAACATGACCATACTGACCA
>JAZSHD010000071.1:0-4221 GCA_045533055.1 Victivallaceae bacterium
GGCAGATTTAGAGCAAACACAGCAAAAGTAAGAATGACAGGGCAGATGCAACTGCCCTCCTGTCAACAAAAAAATATGCTAATTACTTGACAAATCTGTTTTTACGGCTACTTTATAAAAAAGTTATGGGATAGCTGTGAATTTTTTTTGATAATCGCTGCCCAAAAGTCCGGCAAGAATTTGTTCCGGTGCAGATACTTGCCGATTTTTTCCGGATCTGGCAATTTCTGCTTCTACAACTTTTTCGTCGATCCTGCCGCCGTTGGCAAGAGTCGCCATGCGGGTTATCATGGCGTTCAAGTCACGGAAATTGCCCCGCCACGAGGTTGCCGGATCCAGGGCGTAACGCATGAATTGGGCTTTGGCTTCTTTGTTGAAGGTAATGAGCTTACCGCTTTTTTCCGTAAAACGCTGCAATTCATATTCCACATTGGGTTCAATATCTTCCCGGCGGTCAGCCAGTCCCGGCAGCTGAAAATCCCACAGATTTATTCTGGCAAGCAGGTCGGAACGGAAACGCCCTTCATTAACAGCGTGCTCCAAATCCCGGTTGGTTCCGCAAATCAATTCAAAAGAGCTTTCGCTTTCCGTATCAGCCCCCAGCGGAAAGAACTTTTTTTCTTCGATGGCACGCAGCAGCATAGCCTGTTCATCCAGCCCCAGTTCGCCTATTTCGTCTAAAAAGAGAATGCCGCCATCGGCTTTTTTCAGCAAGCCCGGACGGTCGGCAACTGCCCCGGTAAACGAGCCTTTTTTATGACCGAAAAGCACACTCATTGCCTGATCGCCACGCAAAGTGGCACAGTTGACATTGACAAATTCGCCCTTAACTTGATTGTTGAGTTTTTTGAGTTCATAAATCCGCTTTGCCAGTTGGGATTTGCCAGCTCCGGTAGGGCCGGTAAGCAATATGGGTTCCGCAGAACGGATCGCCACGCGTTCAATGGTTTCGATCAATTCATTGAATTGCGGATTTTTAGTGGCAATACCTGATTTAAGAAAATCAAGGTCGTTTTCCCGCTCTACTGCAAAGCGTTTGGCAAGCATATCATAACGCGAAAGGTCAAGGTCAATGATGTTGTAAGACCCCTCCGGCCCCATTCCCGGGTGGGTTTGGATGAGTTTGCCCGGCAGGTGATGAGATTCCGTAAGCAGAAACAAACAGATCTGTGCCACATGCGAGCCGGTGGTTATATGTATATAGTAATTATCTTCTTCGCCGGAAAAATCGTGATTGCGGCTGTATTCATAAAGTTTGCTGTAAACTTCCTCAAAATCCCAGGGGTCATCCATATCTATTGCCTCCGGAATCACTTCGGTTGCCGGAGAACATTGTTTGATATCTTCCACAATACGATCTTTCAAGCCGCTGAATTTCGGCTGATATATCAAATGATAGCGGTCAAAGTGCAAATCGTTCTGCATAACAAGTGCCACGGAAGGCCGCCAGACATTCCAGCGGGAAAGTCCACGGGCTTTGCCGTTACCGTCAAGAGTCGAACCTAAAAGCGAAATCAATATATTCATATTATAAAATCCTATATTTGTATATAATATTTTATATGTTTTAATATAACACCAAATCAGCAACATGCAAATAAAAAAGCAGGTGATAAAATTTTTTTGAGCTTAAAAAACAATTTTTTTGAGAAAAATCACACAGTTTTGAAAAAATTGGCACGCCTTTTGCTTATATGAATGTGCAAGTTTTGCCAAAAACAAAAATATCAAACAAAGAAAGGGTAGTGATATGCTTATTACATTGGCACAAGCGTTGAAAGAAAAAAACCGTATCGTTGGTGAAATAAGTAAATTGTGGGCATTGGTCAACCGAGAAAATTCGTGTTGGGAAATCCATAAAAGAAGTATTTCGGTCATAGAAACAATGAAAACCATCAACTGTTATACTGAAAAACTTATTGAACTTAAAACCAAGATCGGCAAGGCCAACGAAGGCAATTTGCAGAATATGTACGCATTGGATGAGTACAAAAGTCAAATTTCAAAATTGGACAACCTTGATACCTCCGAAGATATCCGTTATCGCGGTATCAAAGATGATATTATGGAGGTGCGTTCGGCAGAAATCACTGCCGCCGATGTCATTGAACAAGTCAAACAGCTTCAGCTGAAATGCAATCAGCTGCAAGATGCCATAGATGCGTACAATGCCACGCACAAGATTGAATTTGTTACACCGCTCTGTTGATCAGAGTTGTGCTGCCAACCGACCCCGGCCGGGCGGCAAACCGCAAGGTTGAAAACAGCCTTGCGGCTGGAGAAAAATGCGGTTCTCCGGAATATTGATATTGATAAATTTCTGCCGCGTATGGCGAATAACAAGCTTAAAGGTTAAGGATTTAAGAATCAAATATCAATCTTCAAAACTTAAAACTCTTAATGAACCGCATTTTTCTCCCCGGGGCAGTGCTGCTGAAAAGCAGCCTCCCCGGCTCTTTTTCAATTATTAACTGAAAGGATATAAAAATGGAATTTGTAAAAAGTGAAAATCTCCCCATCCATATAAAAAGCTGGTGCCGGGATATTGAAGATACGGCAATGGCTCAAGCCGAAAACCTTGCCCGGCATCCCGCACTGCGGCACCATGTGGCACTGATGCCGGATTGTCATTGCGGTATCGGTATGCCCATCGGGGGTGTTATCGCCGCTAAAGATGCTGTGATCCCGGCAGCGGTGGGCGTGGATATCGGCTGCGGTATGATCGCTGTGGAAACTGATATTCCGGCAGAAAAGCTGGAAGATATGCGTTTCCGGCGTGCCATTCACAGCCGGATCAAAGAACTTGTTCCGGTGGGAGAAGGCAAGATGCACAAAGAGCCGCAGGAGTGGGATGGTTTTGAAGAGTACATTGATACCAAAGGAGTGGATACTCAATTCATCACCCAACTTGACCGGCACAATCTGGGAACTCTCGGCGGAGGCAACCACTTTATCGAAATCCAGAAGAGTGATTCCAATTTTGTCTGGATAATGATCCATTCCGGCAGCCGCAATCTGGGTAAACGCATCGAAGAAGTTTATCAGGAAAAAGCCATGCAGCTTTGTGAGCGTTTTTACACGCCGCTGCCCAACCGGGATCTGGCATTTCTGCCGATCCAGGATGAAGCAGGTCATAACTACTTTAGAGATATGAATTTTGCATTGAAATACGCCTTTGAAAACCGCCAGCGGATGATGGCTCGCTGCAAGGAAGTTATCGCCGAATTTGTTCCGGAAGTCAATTTTATCCGGGAAGTGAATATCCACCACAACTACGCAGCTTTTGAAGAACACTTTGGCGAAATGTTGTGCATACACCGCAAAGGAGCCACCAGTGCCAAACTTGATGAAGTCGGCATCATCCCCGGCTCTATGGGTACAGCCAGCTACATCGTGCGTGGATTGGGAAATCCGGCAAGTTTTATGAGCTGTTCTCACGGTGCCGGACGGCGTATGAGCCGCACCGTTGCCTGCAGCACCCTGACCGCTGCGGAATGCGACGAAGCCATGAAGGGCATCGTCTGCGACCGCTGGCATCCGGTAACGCGTTACGGAAAAGGTAAAAAGGTGCTGGATCTTTCTGAAGCTCCGCAGGCGTACAAGGATATAGAAGATGTGATAGCCTCCGAAAGTGATCTCGTAGAAGTGCAAGTCCGCCTGACCCCGCTGGCAGTCATCAAGGGGTAAAAGATGTTTTGCGAAATGTGCAATATAAATACCAAAACAACGCAGCATCACTTGATACCGCGCTGCAAAGACAAAAATAAAATTAAAAAAACAGTTGCATTATGCAGTAATTGCCACACTTTTCTGCATGCGATGTTTACAGAAAACCAACTCAAAGAACATTTGAACACACTGGAAAAAATTCTGCAGAACGAGCCCTGCAGGAAATATTTGGTCTGGCGGCATAAGCACCCGTTTTTCACCACCAATTCAACCAAAAAAAGTAATCAGGACCACCAGCTGAGC
Source organism: Victivallaceae bacterium (assembly GCA_045533055.1). Classification (GTDB taxonomy): domain Bacteria; phylum Verrucomicrobiota; class Lentisphaeria; order Victivallales; family Victivallaceae; genus SIG78. The sequence goes on from JAZSHD010000071.1 coordinate 3,973, forward strand.
TGGTGGTTTGTACAAGCCCTATAAGGGCATATTACCGGCATGCCCCCATAGGGGGCGCTGATAAAGGTTCCACCATTCGCACCAAGTTTCCAGCTGCTGCTGAAGCAGCTGTAGCTTTAGTTTTTCAAATTCTTTTCGCCAGTAAATGGGTCAAATAATTCCACTTGCACTAATTTATCTTGCGCGGCATCCTCAAGTAGTTGATTTCGTATATATTCTGCTATCACTTTCCGATTACGACCAACTGTA
>JAZSHD010000087.1:0-7320 GCA_045533055.1 Victivallaceae bacterium
TTCAGATCACCGCTTTGGATAACCGCCGTAACTGCTGAATCATTTACAGTAAGCACAGCATATCCCTGGGCAAAGAAGCGGGGACTTCCGTCATGGTATTCCACATATTCTGACAGAAACGGTATGATCTCACGCTCAAAAACAGCTATTTGTCTTGCTGTACGCACCCGCAGTTTGCGGAACGGCACCAGAAAGTCGTTCAAATCAGTGCTTTTTTGAGTGTATTGCATTCTTTTCGCCGGAACAGTCAAATGACTGCCGATGGAAAATTGCGTGGCAGTTTTACCAGCACAGGTATACTTGAGCAATCTGGTGCGGTGCGTATGCCCGGACAGGATGATTGCGTTGAATTTTACCAGTTTCCGGCAGATTTTGACCACATCCATCCGGGCATGGGGCAGCAGGTCAGGATGCAAAACCAAAAAGAGATAGCGGGGAGGCTTTTCAAGCGAATGCAGCGTATCGTAAATGAATTTTTGCCACCCTTTGGTGTAGGCATCGACAAAGATAAAAATGTCATCTCCGTGTTTTGCTGTATAATGAACAGTTTTTTCCGGTTTTCCTGCCAATTTGGCTATTGCCGGAGCGATGTACTCGCGGTAAGCAGCCAAGCCATATTTACCGGAACTTTCGTGGTTGCCGCGCACCATGTAAACCGGGCAATTAAAATATTTTTTCAACAATTTTTCTGCGGTTGCAAATTGCTGTATCTGAAGATCTTTGCTGGCAGCATTGCCTTCGATGGCATCCCCGGTATGTATCAGAAACGCATTTTTTTTGCCGTAACGCTCTGCCATCTGCCGGAACATTTCCTCAAAGAGCGGGATTGCTGCTTTTTCTCTTTCGCCTTTGCGTTTGAGTTTGGCGGTGGGATTTTCTCCGAACGATTCAAGCGAACCGATATGAGTATCGCTGATCAGAAAAAAGCTGTACTCATCTCCGGCTGAAACAGCACCACAAATTATTGCAGTCAGCAAAAATAAAAATTTTTTCATTGTTTGCCCCGTTTACTTAAATTTTCCTGATATACCTTGCGGAACTGTTGTACTCTTGCCATATTGCCAGTGAAAAACAATTTGGTTTCGCCGGGCAGAAATTGTATGTTGAACTTGCCATCGGCAGACTTCATGATTTTATCGCTGAATATATCGTAAATTACTTTATCAGAGAGCATGAGCTGACGGGTCCCGCCGACGCCGCCGGTTACGCAAATAAACTCCCGGCAGGCTTGACAGGTGCCGTCGGTATACGGATAATTGATTTTTACCCCGGCAGATTTGGCGATTTCCAGCAATACTCCGGAATAGGTTTGATAACCGGGAAACTGGATCGCCGTCCAGTCGGGGTATTGCCGGATAGCCCATGCAGCTTTGCCATCTTTGGCATTAACAGCAATGATATTATCATTTGCCGATGGTATGATGCAAAGTCTTCGGGCGCCGCTGGGGGCGTTGATCTGCCCAAGCAACGGCATTGAAATACCGAATTTTTGCTGCCACGCCGGAAGAATGTTGATTTTTTTCTCCGCAGCGGGAAGAAATTCATATTTAAAGCCGCTGAGTTCGCTGGCGTAAGCGGTTGAAAATTTATCACCCTTTACAATACCATTGGCGTACATAAAAAGCAGCGTCCGCTGGTCACATTGCAAAGATTTTATCCAATCACGCTGTTTTTCCGTCAGAGTTCCGCATCCAAGCAAAACCACCAGTTTGTACTGTTTTTTAACTTTTGCCCAATGCTTGAGGTCATGCAGCGGATAGAAATCCACCGGAACACCCATTTGGATATAGTTGATGAAAATCGGAGCGGTACTGCGGTAAGGACTGCTGAAAACCCTTGCCGGTTCGTAGACTACTGCCACTTGGGCGTTGCCGGAAAAATCTGCATCGAGCTGCACTGCGCTGTCGCAAATCGCCCGCATCCGGTTGATGTCTTCCATAATTGCTTTATTATCAAAAACATTGGCAGCCGGGTTCAAACTGAACCATGTAAGCCCCATTTGTTTGACAAAAATCCCGCCGAACTCCCGGCGCAGAGCCGCCATCAGCGACTCATAAACATTTTTGCTGCCCCGGTAATGCTCACTTTCCCAGATATGGGTACGGGCATCGGCATCGTGCCAGTAGAGTTTGTTGTTTTTGCGGAAAGTTTCGCAACTGACCGCCTGGGTAAGCGATGTGCCAATGATCGATCGGTTATTATAAAATGCACTGCTCACACAGAAATCAATTTGGTCAGATGCGGCAATGCGGTCAAACTCCTGATAATAGTACCCCGGCGAAGCATAAGTACCGGCAAGAGCTTTACCCCCCGTGGTATCTTTGATAACTTTCATAAAGTGCAGCAGCATATCCGTTGTCCGCTGCCGGTAAAATTCCACATAGTCCGGAATTTTCCGCCCTTCTGCGGGGTCGTTGATATAGCCGTCTTTATCGGATGTGCGCAGCATATTGCCAGCCGGATAAGCGGTTGCAAAATCCACAGTATCACTTTTCCACGCTTTTTGCAAAGCGGCAGTATCGTTACGGTATTTTACTTTGAGAAACTCCCGGAATTTGCTGATGGCATGGGGATTAAGGTCGGCAAGGTGTTCCCAGGCGATCCACTCTGCCGCCCTCCCCCAGTTGATCTGATAACCGATGACCCGGTGTGCCCACTTTTTTTCTTCGATGTGCTTGATGTAATTCCGAACAGCTTCAGAAGCTTCATCCCGGAATTTGTCGCTGAAAAATGAAGCCGTCGTCGAGCCGCCGTTGCGGGGTTCGATTTTGCCCTTAACGATACGCATAAAGCGTTCACCGGGATTAACTCTTTGCCACCACACAGTTTCCCAACGCATATCGATTGCCGGAATGATGTAAACCGAGGAGTCTTCCAGAGCTTTTCCAATCATTTTATCAACATGGGTGTAATCGTATTTGCCCTCCGGCCGCCACCCCAGTTCCGTGCCGACAAAAGCGATTTTTACGCCCTGTTTGGAAAATTCTTTGACCGGAGCCGGTTCGGCAAGGTAAACTTTTTCTCCTTTACCGCTCCAGTTCCAGAGAAAACGGTTGGCATGGGGGTAACAGCGTTTGCCGTTGATCTCCAAAACCATGCCGTATTTGCCCTTGACGAGCCGGGCTGGATATTTTAAGTCAGAACCATATACCAGGAAAATGGAAAATATGGCTGCCAGAAAAATAAGCTTTTTCATTTACTTTCGCTCCCTTCCAGAGTTTTTTCCGGTTTCAGGTGCGGCAAAAATCCGGGGCGTTTCAAAAGCGGCAACTGTATTTTTTTCAAATTGATATTTTACACTCAACTCAATGAGCATTGTTTCTTCCGGCAGAGAAAATCTCCAGTTCTTTCGGAAATTTTTTCCGGAGCGGCAATTTAAAGTGAAAACCGCCGGTTTGTTGATTTCCCGCTGCTGACCATCAAGAAATTTTATTTCTGCAACTACTTTTGCTGCTTTATCGGCTTTGCCGCCCAGCCGCAGAAAATACTCTTTATCGGGTATTGCACAAGGAGTTTTCACTTTAAGAGTTACGGTTTCTGCTTCAGATGTTTTTACCGCAAAGCCATCCCCGTTGCATTTTACAGCTTCACTGCCGGAAACTTGCCAGAACCAGCCGGGCAGCTCCCCCTTGCCATGCAGTATATTGCCGCTCCCCCAGCGTGGCAGAAGATCGCCCCCCAGCCGGAGTGAAATATTATCTATCGCCATACCGCCAAAATCAGCTGCCGAATGGAGGAAAAATTTAATGGATACTTTGCCGTCAGAACCGGCAGGAAAGCGGAACTTGATGCTGTACGGATTCCAATAAAGATTATTCACCGGCAAAATAGCACGACGGAGAATTTTCCCCTTACTGTCAAGAATAACAACAACACCGCCGTTGCGGATATTCCCCGGCATATAGTCAAAACTCAACTCATAGCGAGCCTTGGGGTTCAACTCAAGAGCAAAAGCGCAATAGGGAAAAACTTTGGTATTATGCTCGATCGAGCCCGGCAATACCGCTTCCGGCAATGCCGCAGCTTCGATGCCGCCTGTGACTTTGCCCAGAAAGAGCGATCGACCGTAAGAGGTTTTTACCCAAACGGCTCCGGATGATTTTATGCTGATATCCGGAAAAGAATTTTCCTCAAAGCCGCCATTGAAAAAACATTCTCCGGCTGAAATTGCCGCAGCAGCACCAATCAGGCATGCCAGAGTAAACAATGCTTTTTTCATCATTCGTCATACCATAAATTTTCACCTTCCAGAGTTTTCTCCCAGAAAGTATATCTTCCGTTATCAGAATCCCCCGGAGTGATTATCATTTCTACCGAACCATCGAACTTCAGCAGATTAGTTCCATTATGGCACCCGGAAACATTGGGTTCTGCAACTTTCATTCTGTCCAGAGCCATGTGTTTACCAAATACCCAGTAGCTGCCGTATGAACTCATCGGGTCTGCATCCAGCTTTTCCAAACTTTCTGCAACCATGATCAAATGGGGACTGTGTTTGGAAACTTTCTGCCGTTTGGCAGAACTCAAATAATAGTTTATACCGTAAGCGATCTTCTGGGCATTGACATTGCCTTTGCGGGTGTTGGTTCTGCCGGGACATTCAAAAATCCGGTTGGGGTGGCCATTGCCTTCAAACTCCAAAGCACCGGAATTTCCCAGCATCCACGCCCAGCTGGGGTTTTCCAGCGTAAACATACTGCCCCTCGGTGTTTTCCACTCGATATTACCATTGAAACGATAAGGCGGCAGCTCATCATCGCTATTTTGAAAATAGATGTGCATGGCAACCCCGAGTTGTTTCAAATTAGCTTGACAGTTTGCAGTTTTTGCCCGTGCCCTGGCGGCACTTAATGCCAGCAGCAGCATGGCTGCCAGTATGGCGATAATCGCGATTACAACCAACAGTTCGATCAGCGTGAATTTCCTGCGTAAAAAATCATTCATGGCGATTTTCCTTTCGGTTTATTTATTGGAGCTTAAAACTTCACCAAATCCTTTGTATCCACCGCCTGACCGGTTTTTATGGAAATATTGGCGGCAATTCCGGTCAGAATAGACTTTGCTCCATCCAGATAGTCGGCAGCGTGACCAAGCGGATCTTCCCCGACTCCACGGAACAAATCGTTCAGCAGCCTTGTATCGCCGCCGCCATGGCCGCCCCGGGCTGACTCGTATTCTATGGCAACGGGTTTGCCCCAATGAGGCTGGAATATGATTTCCGGGATCAAGCTTTTGCGGTCTTCATCAAGTTCGTGCATACCCGGTTGATTGAAATCGGCGTGATCGCCGGAAATATAGGAGCGTTCAACAATGTTGAATTCCAAACGCCCCTTGTCGCCGTTGAAGCAAACCCGGTAGCCCTCCCACGGACTGTGGGCATTGAGGTTGTAGCTCATAATAGCTCCGTTGCGGTATTTTACCGACAGAACCATATTATCTTCAATATTTATTCCGTCATTGAACACACTGCGGTCACGGTAGTAGCCGTCTTCGTGTTCGGCATCGTAATAGAGTTTCTGCAAGCGTTCATCTTCGGCTGTTACATGCAATGCAAAAGGGTCTTTGGCGGCGATCTCGCTGTACCGGGCACGGTCGTAAAATTCGGTAACTCCCCGGTTTTCCGCATTTTCCCGACCGTAAAAACGCAAAGAGCCCATGGCAAAAACCGTTTCCGGTTCGGAATCCAGCCACCAGTTCATCAAGTCAAAGTGATGAGTGGATTTATGCACCAGCAAACCGCCGGAATTGTTTTTGTCACGATGCCACCGCCGGAAGTAGTCCGCTCCGTGGCTGGTATTCAGGAGCCACTCAAAGTGTACGCTGGTAACATTGCCCACGATCCCGGATTTGAGCAACTCTTTGATTTTCGTATTGCGGGGACTGTAACGATAGTTGAACGCCACAGTCAGGTGTCTGCCAGTGCGTTTCACGGTATCAATGATCCCCTGACACTTGACGGCATCAGTGGTCATGGGTTTTTCGGTAATAACATCGCAACCCAGCTCCAGGGCTCGGCAAATATATTTGTGATGGGTGCGGTCAACTGTGGTCACAATGACCACATCGGGCTTGATCTCATCGATCATGCGGTCAAATTCCGAAGCATGATAAGTCGGAACTTTGTCCAGACCATACTTCTGACTCAAAAGCTCCACCCAGAAGTTCATCCGGCTGTGATTGGTATCGCAAAGAGCAGCAATCGTTCCGGCATCTTTAAAATCACCGGCAAGTGCTTCCAGATACATACCGCTGCGGGAGCCGGTACCAATAAGAACAAATTTACGCATAAAAACTCCTTTCTTCAGTGTAAAACATAATGTGCTACATTGCAGATATTATACCACAAAATATTTGTTTGTCAAGTAATTATCATAAAAAACACAGAGAAATACAAAAATTTTTCTCTAAATTCCGCTAAATAACCGCAGCACTCGGGGTTGTTAAATCAAATGCAATCAACATTTTTTATGGGGAGCGTTTACTTTTACAATCGGCATAAAGCACAAAATCAATGAATATTAAAAAAAAACTTGAAATTGAGTTTGCAAAAAACAAAAGAGGAGCTATATTAAGTGACATGCCGCAAGTACGGAAGTAAAAAAAGTACGAAAAGCGGCAACCCAAGTCGGGGTGTGGCTCAGCCTGGTTAGAGCGTTGCGTTCGGGACGCAAAAGTCGGAGGTTCGAATCCTCTCACCCCGACCATTTTTTTTTGTTCTCTACAATCCAGTCCTTTTGGGCTGGATTTTTTTATATCTTGATTTTACCCGATGAATGACAGAAACTTATAGCGTAAACTCTCCCAAACAGAGAACAAATAGAGAACGCCAAATTCTCTGAAAAAGCGTGTGTTTTGAATAAAGTTGCAGCAAATTCTCTGGTTGGTAAGGTCGGCGGTCGTTTATGAAAGAATTATTTGTTAAGTGTTAGAGATAAAGATGTTACAGAAACACACAGCTAAATAACAGAGAATTCTCTATTTTTTGCTATTCTCTATTTGCCGACCTTAACTTTGGAGACCAAAAGTCCTTTCAATTTTTTATCTCTAAAAAAGTCATTACTCATTGATGATAAACATAGTCATTCAGGACTTTTCTTCCGAAACAAATATAACTACCACACCATAATATGCCCTTCGGAAAGTTCTCCAAATTGGTTCTGATGTTCGGCTTGAAGGGAAATGCGACCTTTGAACAGAGAAATCAGGACCACCAGCTGAGCTGGTGGTTTGTACAAGCCCTATAAGGGCATATTACCGGCATGCCCCCATAGGGGGCGCTGATAAAGGTTCCACCATTCGCACCAAGTTTCCAGCTGCTGC
>JAZSHD010000011.1:0-4125 GCA_045533055.1 Victivallaceae bacterium
CAATATATAGGGGTATATCCTGTCCATATATTTTTGTCGCTTAATCATAGTGTTCAGTATGGCTAAGGAGCATTTTTTGCTGTTTTTTATACCATTTTGCCCTCTAAACCATATAATTCAGTATAATTAAGGCACATTTGATGATTTTTCTTCTGAAGTGTTTTCCGCAATAAATTTTTGCGGAGGATTGCCGATTTTCTTTTCCTGCAGGAGTTGGTCGGCATACAGATTCATTTTGACGATAAATTCTTCCGGTTCGTCCTGGGCAAGTTGACAGAGCCGTTGCCGGAGGGTGCGGATGGTTGAAACAGAATCATCAATTTGCAGTAATCCTGACATCATCAACTTTCCTTTCTGCCGGGCAACTTTGTCGGCGTGCTGCTGATAATGTTTGGTCATATCTGAACTCAAATGTCCCACGATACTTTGGATCACCGGCAGCGGTACGCCTTTTAATCCGGCATAATAACAAAAACAATGCCGCAAACTGTGAAAATCTTTGATGCTTTGATTTCTTCCATTTGAGTTCAATTTTCGCGTTTTGATTCCCAGACCTTCCAGAAAAACTCTGATGCGATAGGATAATAACGGTGCATCTTCCAAGTAAATTTTTGCTGCATCTGGAACCACATATTCCTGAAACTCACCAGCAATATGCCGTTCTTTCCATAACCATTCGAGGCAATCGGTCAATTCTTCCGTTATCGGAATATGAACCAATGTTTCAGTTTTGCTGGTGATTCGATGAATTTCTCTATATCCGGATGTATCAAGATATTGCGGGGAATACCCGTCCACCTCTTCCCATTTCAGCGTCGCCACATCCCCCTCCCGCAATCCGGTGCATAATCCTATCGTAAACATTGCCCGCATCAATGGCGGTGGATCGGTAAAAATCAACTTTAATTCAGCCGGAGTAAAGACATCCCGATCCATCTGTTTGAGTTCTATACATCTGATATGGTAAAACGGATTTTCCGTAACTCCGAAACCCAGATCAGGCAACAGCATTTTGAAAACATAGCGGCAGATTTTCAGATATTTATTGATGGTCGCCACGGATACATTATTTCTCTTGTATTTTTTTCCGGCTTTCCCGATTGTCCGCTTGTAAACACCATGATCCCGCAAAAAAGCGATGTAGGCATCAGCGTGTTCCGCTTCAACTTCTGCAAGATGAGTCAAATGATATTTATCCTGAACAAACAGTACGAAATCTTCCCAATGAGTACGGTTGATTTTCAAGGTGATTTCAGTCATTGTTTTCCGCCGTGGCTTGGTCAGGAATCGTTCGAAAGCATCTTCCAATAAAATGGTGGTGCGGGCGGCAAATTGTTTCAGCTTGGCTTTTTCTTCCAGATATCCCAAGCGGTTATCAATTTCATTGATCTTGCGGAATGGTTCCAAATATTTTCTGGCAGCAGCCTCCGCTTTCCTCAAATCGGTGATTTTCTCTCCTTTTTCGTCTTTGAGGGTAACACTTTTTCGGCTTCCATTTGGCAAGCGATACTGGAGATAATAAACTCCATTTTGCTTGTAAACTCTCCCGGTTCCGTTGGCTCGTCGTTTAGTACCTTTGGTTCTTGGCATAGGCAGAAATCCTCTCTTGGTTCGTTGAAAATAAAAAAATTTCTCGGGAACATACGCCATCCGTCCCGAAAAAACAAGAAAGAATTCTTTTTGAAAGAGAACGATAACTCAACTCGTTACATTATACCGTAAATCTCCGGTTTTACGCACAAAAATCTTATTTGCCATTATTTGCCAATTTTGTTGAATAACCACACAAAACCAAGCCAATCCCCCTCAAAACAATATTTTTTCAATCACAATGAAAAACAATAACCAAGCCACTTGCAACTTGTTTATAATCAATATGTTTACTATTGAAACAAAAGTAAAAAGGCAAAAATTTATTGCCTGTTCCGGTAAAAAAATACCCCCTGTCGATTTTCCGGCAGAGGGTGGCGATTTACTGTTAATTTTTATTCAGCAAGGAGCGTTGCCAGATCCACGCCGGTTTTTCCGGCTTCAAAGATTCTGGTAATATCTTCTCTGGTCAAGCCGCGATTCCAGAATGCCACATCGTCCAGCTCTCCGGTAAAACCTTGAGGGTGCTTGCCTGTGCCGTCCTGACCGATATAAATGGGCAGCTTGGAGGTAATGACTGCATCGTCAGCTTTGTACGCCATGTGATAAAGTCTGCCATCTTCAGCTCCGTTATAAAAATACATAGTGCCGTTGGCATCAATGGTCAGAGCGTAAAAGTTCCAGCCGTCGGTGCGGTTGAACTGACCGAACTCAATGTTTTTGGCATTCTTTCTTGCCATAGATAAACAAATGCCCGCATCGTCCTTTTTCCGCTGCTGGTCGCCCAAACGCTGGGTAATGATGGCAAATCCGGGGCTGTCGGGCTTGCTCATATCTTTGTTGCCGATGATCACAGCATCTTTGCCGCTCTGTTTGGGGAGTCTTGCCCAGAAAGTGAGGGTAAAGTTGTTGCCGTTCGCCAACTTGAGCCGATCGGTGCCGGGGATCATGCGGAAACCGTTTTTGAAGGCAGCCGAAAGAAAGAAGCCTTTCAAGGTTTCCCGGATAACGGTTTTGTTGTCAAATTTCAGATGATTATTGGCAAAGTCATAGTAAAAAGCCAAACCGTTTTTCAGAGGCAGTTGAGGGATATTCTGCACTTCGTCGCCCAGCTTGCGGCCATCCAGATCAAGTTTTTTTGTATCAATGCCAAAGTGAGCCAGAGCCGTTACCGCTATATCGTAAGTGTAAGCAGTGCCCTTGATCTTGCCCTGCTTGACCGATTTACCGGCAATCACCATAGGTATAGTGGTCATGTTGCCGCTGTCGGGCAATCCGGAGTGATAATTAAGATAACCGCCATGGTCGGCAGTGAGCAATATCAGCCAGTCTTCTTTGGCAAAATCGGGGCGTTGGGCAATGGTGGTGAAAAGCTGTTTAAGAAAATTGTCGCAAGTACTCAAACTACGCATGTAGCTCAAGTTGCGGGGATAAAACCCCACCTTGTGACCGTAATAATCCGGCAGATTTATGTAGACAGCGGCAGCGTCGCCGGTTTTGAGAAATTCGCAGGCGGCTTTGATGTTGGCACTGTCCTTGTTGGCTTTGTAGATAACCTTGTCGCTGTTGCTTTTGATGTATCCGGATTCGCCCCAGACATAGAAAAATCCGCACTTGAGATCAGGGAACTGCTTGACCAGATGCCCGAGAAAGTGAGGATACTTTTGAAAGTTGCCGTTTTTGGTTTTGCCGTTGCGGGTAACTTTGTGCTTGGCAGCCGTTACGCCGGTGGCAATGGAAGCGTGATTGGGGGCACTGTGGGGCGGAGCATCCTGCACGACCATAGCCGCATCGGTGGAAGCACACTTATAACCGATCTGCCATGAACCGTTACGCAAAGCGTTCAAAGTGGGCATAGATGTATGCAGCACAGCATCAGCCCGGACGCCATCAAGCATAATGACCAGAACTTTTTTGTTGGCGGCATCCGGAGCCGCAGCGTGAAGAGTGAAAGCTGCACAAAGAACAGCCAGAGCAAAAGCGGTAAGATTTTTTTTCATAATAAAACTCCCAATAATGATAAGTTGAACAAAAAATAATATACCCCGACAATCAAAAAATGTCAAACTTTTCAAACTCCAAGACAAAAATAGAATAAGTGATAAAAAGATTGCAAATAGAATCCAAGGGGCTGTTGCAAAACTGTTGACATTGTCAGCCAACAGCAACAAGCCCGGTCAGGGCCGCGAACGCATGGGAGGGGAGTTTGCAGGATAAATTCCTGCAAACCGAGCGGCAAAATGCCGCGAAGCCGACCGGAGTTGAGCGAAGCCACCCGGCGTTTGAGGACGATTTTTCCGTTCCGCAAAAACCCCTCTAAGGGGGCGTAGCCCCCGCTTTAATTAAAGATCGTGAAGAACTACGCTGGATATAGCTGCTCAATGAGCAAGGCTGGTGATGTGACCCCAAAAAATTGGACGGATTAATTACATGGAATGGGCTCGGAATTCAACCGGGCTCATTCCGTTTAGCCTTAAAGATACTCTTCCATTGTTGAAATAGCAAATATATTCTTCAAGTTTTTGTTGGAAATCT
>JAZSHD010000279.1:0-2617 GCA_045533055.1 Victivallaceae bacterium
GGCTGCAGAATCTGTTGTGCTCCTGCAATTTGATGTATCAGACCTGAAAAAAGTTCCGGAAAATCTGCGGGAGTCGTACAAAAAATGGATGACGGTGCATAAACTTCAAACAGTTCCGACAATGCGACTTGCAGACGCAGAAGGCACCCCTGTTGCGAATTTTGTTTTTACAGGCGACATGACAACAGAATCCCTGTTGCAAGATATCAACAAAGCTGTCGCAAAATGGCAAAGCCCATGGTTCCAAGATCCCGAAGCAGCCCTTAAAGAAGCCCAAAAAACAGAAAAACCATTGTTTGTTCTTTTCACTGCTCCGGGTTGGTGCGGTCCGTGCAAACAATTGGAAGAAAAAATATTTAACGGCACAAACTTTGTCAGTGAAGCTCAAAAGGAAGTAATTCTTGTCGAGCTTGATTTTTCAGATCCCTCAACTCTCCCGCCCCAATATCAGCAAAGTTATTCAGAGTGGTCAAAGCGTTATTCAATAAAAGCCTACCCGACAATGCTGGTACTTGACAGCAATGGAGAAGTATTGGCAAATATTCCTAATTTACGCTCATTAACAGCAGAAACACTCCTTCAGCAAATCCAAAAAGCAACAGAATAAAAAGATTTCCCCCAACAGGGCTGTTGCAAAACCTAATGTTTCGCAGCAGCCTCTTTTCTTTGCAGCTTTTTTATAATTTTTTCCATCTTGGGAGTTTTGGGGAGTTCTGCTTCAAGCCCGTCAGGAGCAATCCAATAGTCAATTTTTCCTTTACCGGCAATCAAGGTAAAAAACTTGCGAATATTGTATCCCAAACAAACCAGCATACATTCACAACTGACATTTTCCAAGCCTTTTCGCCGAACCCGCTCATAGTCCATATCTTGTTTGATTACCCCGAAAGCTCCTTCCACTTGAGATGAACGATTGATCCGCATTTCAATTCCTTTGGGAGATAGCAAATTATCTATGGCTTGATTTCTGAATACATAAAGATCGTAACACACCTCAAAAAATCTTTCTTGTCTGCTTTTATCTTTTGTCGCTTTCATACAATAAGGCTTAAACTTGCATCTCCGGCAATTTTCTATATGGTAGAATGCAGTTTCTCGACCTCTGGAATGTGTGTTGCCGTTCTGACATTTGCTTGCAATTTTTCCATTCAGGCAAATTAAATTTTTGTTTTCATCAAAGTGATATAGCTCCATCCATTCTCCACAAATCATCTTTTGCCATGTTTGAGGTTTGATATAATTCTCAATTCCTGCTGCTGCCATGTATCGGTAATTGTCTAATGAATAATAACCGCTGTCAGCACATAATCTCTTGGGATAGATGTTGTAATCAGCGTAATACTGATTAAGCAATGGAATAAAAGTTTTTGAATCCGTCCTATCTTGTGATACGAGAAAATCCAGTATAAAACCTTTGGCAACAATAATCTGCAGCGCATATGCTGCGTGCATATTGCTGCCAAGTCCAGAATAATAATCCGACTTCAGACACATTGCAGTCGCATCCTTGTCTGTTTTATAATAGGAATTTCTCCCAGAACCACAAATTGCTTCTATTTCTTCGTATTCCAGAGTTTTCAGCAGCATTTTCTTCAAGGAGTGAAAATCTCGCACTATCTCCGATTGTCGATGTCCGGAACCACTAACAATAACAATTCCAGTATCTGCTATTTTCTGTTCAAGTTGCGAAAGGTAGCTTGCTACTTCTTTGGATATAAATTCTTTCTTTCCTGAAGCCAGGTGGAAATATTTTGAAATGATTTTTTTCAGACCTTCATTGAGTCTGTCATGTCTTTGTCTCGGTTTCCAAACAAATTTGTATTTGTTAGCATTAGCTTCAAGTTTTGTGCCGTCAACAAAAACATCCGATATGTCGATATTGTATTTTTTGATGATAGATTTTACAATACAAGAGAACACCTCTGGCTGTCGTGCAACAACTACGTTGTTGCAAAACCTCGAAATGGTGGAATATGATGGGATCTTTTGTTCCATCAAATACATGAATCTGGTGTCGAATTTCAAGCTGTCTTCAATACGGCGTAAACTGCCGGAATGTTTGGAAAAAGCATAAAGTATTGCCGCAAATAAACGATACGGATTGTATGATGGACGTCCGCCTTTTTCGGAGTGTTTTCCTATCGCTTGTTCTATTATCTTGCCAACTCCGGAGTCTTCCAAAAGTTGGAGATAATCGTCCAATTTTTGTTTTTCCTCAAACGGAATGTCTGAGCAAAGGAACAAATAGCCTTGAGAATTTGTAAAATAAGCCATGATTTTCTCCTATCATGACTTATTATACCTCCAACTTTCTGTTCAAACAATAGAAAAAGGCTGTTGCTCACCTTTTTTGAGGTTTTGCAACAGCCCCCTTAATTTTGTCATATCCCGCCTGAAGAAAAGAAAAAAACTCCACTGAAATTTTTTTTCAGTGGAGCCGGTGAAGCCGATCAGAAATTGCGCATGCTTCGGGTCCCCCCCTCGTTATGAACCTGAAGCACCTCCTCTTTGCAATGCCAGACCGGCGTTCCCGTACGGCTGTCACCGCCGCAGGTGTCCGGGTGATCCGGAGCGATAAAGATTTTATCGCTTTCAGACTGAAACCTTAAAAACTTCG
>JAZSHD010000063.1:0-20213 GCA_045533055.1 Victivallaceae bacterium
ATTATCGCAATGCAAATACTCACCGCTCAAAAAAGTATTCAATCTGCGGAACGGCAGATAAAAAATCGACGCCAGAACCAGCAACACCACCAGAGCCGCAGTCAATGTAAGCGGCATAAAAAATAAGAGTGCGGCAGTCAGAGCGGCGATTGCCAGAGCGTCACTTACGATAGACAACATCGGCATAAGCGTACCTTCACAGATCAATCCGACCCGGGCGATCCGGGCATTGAGTTCTGCGGGGGAATACTCCACCATAAAAGAGTATTCAGCTTTCATAAATTTGACAAACAACCGTTCCGACAGTTCCTGCTGCTTGCGATATATCAAATCCCGCTGCAAACGCAGAACCAACAGTGCAAACAGATTTTTTGCCGCAAAATTTATCACCAGCAAAGCAGCTGTAAAAAGCATGAAACTCCGCTGTTCCCTGAACGGCGATAACTCATAAAAAGTTTTCAGATAGACATTCTGCTCCAGCAAGAGAGGATCGACCACCGCAGCCACCACCGGGATCACGAGCCCGATACCGGCAACTTCCCATAATGCTGAAATACTGGTCAAAACAGCAATGACCAGCAGTTTGATTTTATCGGAGCGTTTAAGCAATACACGCAGCATATTTATTGACTTTATCATCAACTTAACCTTCAAGCAATTAATAAAATATAAGAACCATTGGATTTGCCCCATTATATATTATAACTCCAAAGCATAATTTTTGCAAACTTAAAAACTCTATCCAGCCTTTATTTTATTTCATCAGATTTTACTTTACAAATACTTTACTTTCCACAACATGGCTGTTTGTTGCTGAAGAAAAACAGATTTTTTTTATTGCAGAAGCTTGCAAAACCGTCAAAAAAACCTTACTGTAAAGAACAAACACATCATTTCAAGGAGAATGTTTATCTATGAAAAAACTGTTATTTGTATTGAGTGCATTATCCACCCTGTTTTTATGCCAGGGAGCAACTTTGGATGTAAACGGTTCGTTTGCCAAAGTTGTGAAAAAAACCGGGTTGCCAGCCTACTGGCAACTGAATAGATGGAAAGGCTATCAGCCCCTTGCCAAGTGGGAACTGCTTACTGAAAAAACCGGCAAAGTGCTGCATGTATTCGAGGTCAAGGGCAAAAGCGGTTTCGGATTGCACTGCAACCGTTACTTTGAAGCTGCTGCCGGTGACGAAATAGTTATTTCAGCTGAAGTAAAAGGCAAAGGCTCCGGCTCTTTCGGGTTGCAGCTGCGGGATGCCAAAGGCAATCACCGGGGGCAGACTCAAAAGGGCGGATATTTTACTTTATCCCAAGATTGGAAAAAAGTCCTGCTCAAAATTAAAGTCATCAACAGTTCCAAAGGCGAAACTGAAAAAATCACCATTACCCTTTCCGGAGCTAAAGGTTCGGAGCTTTTTATCCGCAATATTGCCATAAGCAGCGAAATGAGCGACATTGCGGGTTCCGCCCCCTTCCCCCGGGAGTGGCAGCTCTTTGCCCCGGTCGCAGCTGATCTGGCGGTAAAAACCGATGCAGTCCCAGCGGAAATCAACGGTGTTTCCGGCAAACGCACTCTCATTACCGGCTCCCGGAACACACTGGATTTTTCCGGATTTTTCCCAAAACGCAAGCTGCGGAATACCGGCTGGGCATTTGCAGAAATGACTTCCCCGACAGATGAAAAACATACTTTCGGCGTAGGTGCTGATTACTTTTTTGCCCTCTATGTAAATGGCAAAAAGGTGTTGGATACACTGAAAAATGGCAACGCCGTGGGCAATCCGCCGCACTTCAACAACTATCTGGTGACGGTGCCGCTGAAAAAAGGCAAAAATATTCTGGCGGTCAAATTCCAGAGCGGCAGCGGCAAAAAAGCCCATCTCTGCATTGGCGGAGCCAACGACCTGCGGGGGCTTGCCAGCTCCATGACTCTTACCCGCACTCTGGAAAAAGATGATTACGAAAGCTCTGCCGACCGTCCCGGCAGCCCTGTTATCATCAACGATATTGTTTCCCCGGGCTGGCTGACCAGATCCAATCAGGCTGTTTACAGCGAAGGCATTACCATATTGAGCAAGCAAAGCGGAACTCTGCCCCCTGCTGGAAGCGATATTTATCTGGCAGCCGGAGTCAGAGTTCAGAATTTCAAAGGTAAAAAAGCTGAATTCAAACTGGGCAGTACCTCGGCAGTTCTCACCCCCGACGGCAAAAACTGGCAGCTTGCTCTTTACTGCAACGGCAAAATGCTTAAAAATATCGCCCTGCCGGCAACTGCCCTGCCCGGGGATCTGATAGTGGCAAGCAAAAGCGATGCGGTAAACTGCACACTTACCAGTTTGGGCGACAGCAAAGTAAGATCCATAACAGCCCCAATCCCGGTCACAGAAAAAGTCGGTTTGCACTTCTCGATCAACAGCATTGGCAAAGATTCCAAACTTACCGTCGACAACTACTTTTTCGGCTTTGCTTCGCCGGAAACCAAAAGCAGCAATGTACCGTTCAAACTTGATATTGCCCCGGAATTCGACCCGGTGAAGGCCGGTTGGAAAATGGTTTGGAACGATGAATTTGACGGCGAAAAAGTCGATTTGGTCAACAAGTGGTTCATCCCCAGCTGGACAAAAAGTGCCAAACCGGAATATCTGGTACTGAAAGACGGCTTGCTGCGGCTGCGTTGCGAAATGAAACCCGGCGAAAAACGCCCCCGCACCGTGGGCATCCGCAGCCGCCAGCTTTTCCAGTTCGGCTACTTTGAAGCCAAAGTGCGTTTCACTCAACACCCCGGCTGGTGGGCGGCGTTCTGGCTGCTTACCAACGGTGGTTCCATGACCACTGCCGGCGGCAGCGAAATGGATGTTTTTGAAGATTACGCCACCCGCCGTGCCGACCGGATGATCGCCAACAACTATCATACCTTTATGGGCAAGAAAATCAAGAGCTACGGTTACACCTTCACTTTGCCGGGGAGTCTGGATGACTTTTATGTGATCGGCTGCAAGTGGACGCCCTTTGAAGTTTCCATCTACCTCAACGGCAAACTGGTCAGATCCAGTGCTTCCCACAGTCCGTGGCAGAGCTTGACTTACGATGCCATGCACCACGCTTTCCCCACCTCGCCCAACCGGGTGGTAGTCAGCGGTCAGGCCGGCAGCTCCGGAGGCAAAGCAAAAGAGCCTTTTACGGAAGAGTATCTGGTGGATTATGTAAGAGTTTACGCTTATCCGCAAGATGACCTGCCCCAACTGGCGTGGAAGAGCCGCCCGGAAAACGATATAGTCAAAACCGGCACCGTGCTGAAATTTGCCGCCGATGTCAAGCCCAATATCAAAAGCAAAAGCCCCATTACCGGAGTATATCTCTTTGACAACGGGTATCTGGTAGACTACAAAAACAAAGCCCCCTACAACTTTGATTTGCCGCTGACTCAGGAGCGTTACGATATGTGTGCATGGGGCAGAGCCGGAAAAAGCACCGCCGCCCCCCGGCTGGATGGTTATTTTCACTCTTACCAGCTGGCTGCCCAGGATGCTTCCGGCAGGATAGCCATCACCCCGGCATTGAATATTCTTGCCATCGACAAAGAAAGCACCCCCTACAAGGGCAAAGCCGCCGTGATCCCCGGCACCATCAAAGCTGTGGAATTTGATGAAGGCGGCAGAAATGTCAGCAATTTCAATGCCTTAAGCAGCAGAGAATTCAACCGCAAACGCGTCTATATTGCTCAAGACGGCAGCTGGCTGCGTTACACAGCAGATGTAAAAAATGCCGGTAAGTATAAAGCTGTTCTCAAGCGGAACAAAGTCCGGGATATAACCCGTGGCACCAACTTTTACCCCGTTATGCAGCTGGTGCTGTTTGTCAACAATAAAATCGCCGGAACTTTCCAGTGTAAAGAGGGCGATACAGAAACGGTTCTGGAAAACATCCACCTCCCCGCAGGCAAAGTCAAGTTGACCATCATGCCGCTGGGGGGCAACGAGATGTGCCCCCATGAGATAACTTTCACGAAACAGTAAAGCCCCAATGGGGTGTTGCAAAACTGTTGACATTGTTCGCCAACAGCAACAAGGGCGGTTAGCCCCGCGAGCGGATGTGAGAGCAGTTTGCAGGATAAATTCCTGCAAACCCGAGGCAGCATGCTGCGAGGTCGAACGGAGTCGAGCGAAGCCATCCGGCGTTTGAGGAGGATTTTGCAACTTGTTGCAAAATCGCTTTAAGGGGGCGTAGCCCCCGCCGTTAATAAAAAATCGTGAAGAACTACGCTGGATATAGCAGGGCAATGAGCAAAGGGGATCCAAGGGGAGAATGCCAATCTCCCCTTGGGATGTGCGGCGGATACGATATTGCTGCCGGTAAAAGAGTGCCGCACATCACTCTCCTTTTTATATTGCTCAAAGATTCGGTTTGAGCAAAAAGCTGAATGCAGTGATCATAGAAGCTTTTTAGCCGATTACAGCTTGTTGTATTATAATTTTAAGCTTAAATAATAATGATACAGGGGTGGTGCAAAAAATTAGTTTTGCAACACCCCACTTTAATTTTTGAAAAAATTGCTTCAACATCTGCTCTGTTTATCAACCGATGTTAGGTTCAGAGCTTATTTTTTCTGGGAATAAGTTACCAGTGCTCTGGCAAAGTCACAGCCCGGTGCCAGCTTTACCCGGTGGGGGAGATTGGCTCTTAAATAGATGGTCTGCCCGGCTTTAAGCAGTTCCGGAGCGGCTTTGCCTTCAATATAAAACTCCACACTGCCAGTAAGCAATACATAAAATTCTTCGGTATCATGCATTAAAAGCGGCCGTTCTTCACTGCATTTGCGGTACTCAATAATAAACGGCTCCAGCAATCTGCCCACCTGCTCGTAAGCCAGTGCCAGATACCGCATACCGTAACGCTCGTTGTCGTTGCGGAAAATCTCTTCGCCGGAATCCACCGAACCAATAGTATACTCGGGTATCTGGGGGTCTTTGCTTAAAATAGCTGCCAGCGGCACACCCAATGCGGCACTTATGGCGTTGAGAGCCTTCAAAGAAGGTGTTATCCGGAAGTTTTCCACCTGCGAGATGAACCCCTTGGAAAAACCGCTTTTTTTAGCCAGCATTTCCACAGTAAGATTCTGCTGGAGCCGCAAGTTGCGGATCGCCTGCGATATTTCCAATAAATCCATTTATAATACTCTCTTTTCTAATCGTTCACTTCCGGAATAAATCACTCTAAATATAACCCTATAATAGCTTTTTTCAAGAAAAAAATTAAATTTTTACAAAACAGTTTGACAAATTTAAACTTGTGGTATATATTTTACTAAACATTTCACTAAACAACTGTTAAAAACCAGCAAAAAACGCCCGATACAAGTTGGAAAAATTTGATTTTTGACCATAGAGTTATACATTAAATAAAGTAAATACAACCAACAACCAACAAAGGATTTTTCTTATGTCAGAAAAAATTTATTACATTGACTTTGAAACTCTTGAAAATTTCATGCGTGATGTCTTCATCGCCTCCGGCGTGCCTGCCGAAGATGCCAAACTCTGTGCCAATGTGCTGATCACTGCCGACAAGCTGGGTATCGACTCCCACGGTATCGGACGGCTCAAGCCCATTTACATCGACCGCATCCGTGACGGCATCCAGAAGCCGGTCACCGAAGTCGAATGGGTCCGCAAAGGTCCCGCCACAGCAGTTATCGACGCTCACGACGGTATGGGTATGGTGGCAGCCAAAGCTGCTATGGATTATGCCATGGATGCTGCTGAAAAATTTGGTCTGGGTATGACCGTGGTGCGTAACAGCACTCACTTCGGTATTGCCGGATACTACCCCCTTATGGCGGTCAAAAAGAACATGATCGGTATTTGCGGCACTAACGCCCGCCCCTCCATTGCCCCCACTTTCGGCGTGGAAAACATGCTGGGCACCAACCCGCTTACCTTTGCCATTCCCACCGATGAAGAATTCCCCTTCTTCCTGGACTGCGCCACCAGTGTCAGCCAGCGGGGCAAGATCGAAGTTTACGCCCGTGAAGGCAAAGAACTGCCTCCCGGCTGGGTCATCGACAGCGAAGGCAACACCCGTACCGATACTGAACAGATCCTGATCGACCTGGTCAAAGGCACTGCCGCCTTGACTCCCCTTGGCGGTCTGGGCGAAGAAACTGCCGGATTCAAGGGCTACGGTTATGCTACGGTAGTGGAAATTTTGAGTGCCGCCTTGCAGCAGGGCAGCTTCCTTAAAGGTCTGCTGGGCTTCTCGCCGGAAGGCAAAAAGCAGCCCTACCACCTGGGTCACTTCTTTATTGCGATCAATGTGGAAGCGTTTTGCGATGCGGCAGACTTCAAAAAGACCACCGGCGACATCTTGCGTGATCTGCGTGCCAGCCGCAAAGCTCCGGGCTGTGACCGCATTTACACTGCCGGCGAAAAAGAATACATCGCTTTCAAGGAACGCAGCGTAAAGGGTGTGCCCGTAAACGAAGCGTTGCAGAAGGTCATGATCCAGCTCAAGAAAGAGTGCAAACTCGATCAGTACGATCTGCCTTTTGACTGCTGAAGATTTTTCTGACTGTACCATCCGCCGGTTCTGCAAAGTTCCGGCGGTTTTTTATTGACTGCAAAAGCAGATTTATGCTAAAAACGGCAGATCCCGGCAATTTTATTTCCTGACCTGACGCCGTTTTTCCGGGATAAAACTCTCGTCACAGGGTTGCATATAGAATACTTTTCATGTATAATTATGTCAGACAGAAATTTTATATACATAAAGAATTTTTTTATAAAGGGTATTATGAAAAAATGAGGAAAGAAAAAAAATTCACTTTGATCGGATTTCTGCAAAAAGCTGCATATCGCAACTTTAATTGTTTTGCAGAGTGTAACGAAAAGGGGTATTCACCTGTCCATGGACAGGTGAAGCAGTACTGCTTCACCTTGATAGAACTCCTCGTAGTCATTGCCATCATTGCGATTTTAGCGGCAATGCTTTTGCCCGCACTTTCGGCGGCACGGGCACGGGCGAAAGCCAGTCAGTGCATAAGCAACCTCAAGCAGGTCGGTACTGCTTATGCAATGTATCACAACGACAACGATGGCTGGTACTGCTTCAATGTCAACTCCACATTCAACAATACACCCGCCAACCCATTCTATGGTCATGCTGTTACCAACGGAGGTTATCTGGGGGTATATCTGCCGACAGATGTCGGCTATAAAGATAGCTATACATGTATTGGGGGCTATTATGTAAAAGATGCCTCCACCCCGATACGGGAAAGTAAATTCAAATGTCCGGAATTAAACGATCCGCCAGCTTCCGGCAGCAGGTATGGTTATGCACAAAATGACCAGATAACAGCAAATGGCAAAAAGGAAATCGGCGGAAAGAGTTTTTCTGCCCCGTATAATGTTTCGGCGGTCAATTCTCCGGATATACTTATGGTAATCTCGGAACAAAATAAAACCGGTTCAGGGTCACAGACAATCCACTGGAAAACCACGGAAGCTGAAATCGGGTTCCGCCATAATCAGTATGCCAATGTGCTGCATGGCGACTGGCATGTGGAAACCTGGAGCAAAGATGCCTATCCCCGGCAGGAAAAGCATGGCAACGCAGTTTATTATGGTGCGTTCTGGGATCCGAAAGCAACCAGCGGCGATGCTTACAAACGCTATTGATCATGCGTAAAGCCTCGGGAAAAGCTGAATACCGGCGTATCGCTGCGGAATTGGAGTTGGCTATCCGCTGCGGGGAGTATGTTGATAAACTTGACCACATACAAATACTTGCCAACCGCTTCAATGTAGCCAAACAAACCATGACCAACGCATTACAGCTTTTACGGTCATACAATATCATTGAACATCACGGCAGAGCCGGTATACACATATTGCGCAACAATCTGCCGGGAGGAGTGATTGCCATAATCGGCAGATGGCGGGATGAGCATACTCAGGAATACTACGATTTTGTGCAGCCAGTGATCAATGAATTTGAAAAAAGCGGCTATCACTTTGTGGTAATGCGGGCCCTTTCTTCTTCTATGGAGTTTTTGAATCAGCTGGAACTCTCCAACTTTGCCGGATTGATTTTCACCACCCGTTCCATTACGGAAACATTGGCTCAAAGACTTGCCGATCGCAAGATACCTTTTGTTTCCATTTCACGGTTGCCCCTTTATCCGGATATGGATTATGTGAACTTTGATACCGAAAAATCAATAACTCAACTGGCAAGCGATTTGAAGGCAGCCGGATACCGGAAAATAGCATTGCTGTTCCCCAGCCAAACCGAAGGCTATAATCTGCTTTTGTATAAAATGTGGAAAAAGATCAAACGCCAGTTGGCTCTGGAAGTGTTGAGTTGCGATAAAATCTGCCATCAGGATGATTTGAGTTGGGAAGAAAATGCAGTAAATTATCTGAAAAAACTTGCCGCTATGCCGGAAAAACCCGAAGTATTGATCCATTACGGCAGTTACAGTTCACAACGTCTGGAAATATATAAACAGGCTGTGCCGGATTATCCGATGAATATGCGTATAGTGCATGTGGCAAGTCCACCCGGCGAACAGTTTGATCCGAACAATGTTGTCCTTGCCAACGTCCGGAGATATGAGTTATTGAGAAGTGCATTCACCTTGCTGCTGGAGCGTATGCGTTCGCCGGATGCCCCGAAGATCCACCGGCTTATACCTTATAATATAGAATATATACAAAAAATTTAAGATAGGAAAGAGGTATCAAAAATGAAACAACTTATTACCAGTGCAATCCTGGCAGCTTCGGCGATCATGCTGAATGCGGCTGACTACACCACCAACAACGGGCAGTTCTCTGTGGGTATCGACCTGAAAGGCGGAGCGGTAACTGAATTGAAGAACATCAAAAATAGTCCGCTTATCCGCAATGGTTCATCCAACTACACCGAACGGATCTACACCGTAGTTGACGGCAAGATGGTGCTGGAAAAGTTCGGCAATCACGATTTTTCGGTGGCAAGCAGCAACTACAAGCACCGCAAAACGGCGGATATAACCTTGACCGCCAAAGGCGTATCCAATTTTGACTGGCTGCGGCTCAGCAAAAAATATACTTTTGACTGGAACAAACCCTATTTTACGGTCAAATATACGCTGAAAAACTTTGACAGCAAACCTCATAGAGCCGGGGTCTGGCTGCAAACTTTTCTGAATATCGACGCAGCTGCCGCCATCTTGCAGCTGCAAAAGGGTAAAATAAAGGAAATCACCCACCCCGGATCTGCCAAAAGCGATGAGTGGAACATGAATCCCGGCGTGGCGTTGTACGGAATTTCCGGCAAAAGTTCCCCCAACGGCATAATATTGTCAGTTACACCGGCGAATGTCTTTGCCGGCACATACAGCTGGTGCAGCTCTATAAATGGCAGACCAACCAATACGCTGGAAATCCTGACCAGAGAATTCGACCTTGCCCCCGGAGCTGAAGCCAGCTTTACGGTAACAACCTACTATTACAACAATGTCCGGGGCTACATTAAAAGCATGGCGAAAAAACCGGAATTCAAAATAACCGGCTCCAACAGCGTGGATTTGAGCAAATTGCCCCACAATCTTCCCCTCAATCCTACATTGGCGTTGCCGCAACGGTATGTGGATGTAAAGGTCAACCGCCAGTATTTTGACTCCATCCGTGCCATAAATATACCCGCTGATGAAAAGATCGAACAAGCCGCCGCTTATGTGGTAAACAACAAATCTATCGACCTCGACCGCCCGCTGGCAAGCAAACTTATCACCCTGCCCGACGGCAGCAGGCGATTGCTCTTTGCCGTACCCGGCATTGCCCCCAAAGGAGCAATGTATACCAAAGAAACCGATGGCAAGGTATATGATATATTGAGCAAAACCAGCTTTTATCTGCTGGGCAAAAAAGAGTTATCTGTGCGTATAGCGTTGGATGCGCCTGCCGCCCCGCCAATGCTGAACGCCGACCAGCCGGAACTTTTCTGGAACGGAAACTTTGAAAAGCCCAACAAAAACAAAACTTTTGCCGCCGGGGATCTCTATTACGAAAATACCCGGAACCGCAAACTTGTATTCTGGGAAAAATCCGGCAAAGATGGTTCTTACGGCATACGCATCCAAAAAGAGGGCAAAGTCGGGACCGCCGCGTACAGCCAGTATTTCATGCCGGAACCCGGTCGCAAATACACCATTTCTGCCGATTTGAAGTGCGAAAACTTCGACAAAAAATACATTATTGCCTATTATGACTGCTTTGACGCTGACGGCAAAGCTATTGCCAAAAGCAAAAACATTTATTACAATGCCAAAGCCTCCCACGGTTGGAAACGCATCAGCAAAAGTTTCAGCGTACCAGATAATGCAGCAAGATTGCGGGTAACATATCAGCTGGCATCTGTCAGTAAAGAAAACATTATGTGGATAGATAATGTATCGCTGACTGCCGATGACTTTTCCTTTAAAGCCAAACCGGCATTGGAAACTGCCCGGGAAGATGCTATTTACAGCGGATACACACCGCTGGCTTTGCTGGAAAAAATTTCTCACGAATATGTTACTCCTCACGAAAAGTGGTTCAAGCCTGCTGCTTTTGAGCTGCCGGAGCTGCTTTACGCCTGTGCCATTATCAAGAGCAACGAAGATGCCAGCCGCCGGGAAATCGTGGAACTTGCCCAGCGGCTTGACCTGAAATACACCTTTATACCGCTTTTGCCCACCATCGAAAATTTAGGCGGCAAAGGTATCTACGGCGTACACAGCATTACCCACGGCAAACGGATGACCAACTACACATTGGAACGCTTCCGGGCGTTAAAAAGCACTCCCAAGGCGGCGATCATTCAGGGCGTGGATTTCAAGCTGTTTGACACAGAAGGCACTCTGGCAGCCGAGATCGCCAAGCTCCAGAGCCAAGGCACCCGCATAATTTTCCTGAACTGCGACTTTATCCCCAACAAACTTTTGGGCAAACGCATGAATCTGCCGAAAAATTGGCTGCAAATACCCATTATGCAGAAAGGTTCAGTAGCTAAACACATCCGGAAATTTGCCCAAGCCGATCAGTTTGTGTTAAGCGATGCCAATTACACCGTTTTGAACGATATGCCAAGTACACCCAAAGATGCAGTTGCCCGGCGCTCCCCGGCGTATGTCAGCAGAGATTATCCATTTTGGGAATACCGCTATCTGCCGCTTATTAAAGCAATCAAAGATGCCTGCAAGGTAAAATCTCCCACTATCGCCGCTGCCACATTCAAAGGCAATACGCTGGAGCTGGAGTTGCAATCTCCGGTGACTCAAAACGCCCAAATCGCTGTTGAATTCAAAAACACCTTCCGGGAAGTTACCGGCAAAGTGGAGCAAAAAATCCAACTCAACGGCAAAAAGCAGAGTGTTGCCATAAAGCTCCCCACCCTGCCCGGCGGCATAAATCTGGCACACATCAAACTGGTGGATAGTGCTGACAAAGTCTTTGACGCTTCGGCAATCAGGCTTGATATACCGGTCACGGCAAAAGCGGAAATCAAATTTGCCAATGCCGATAGTGCTTTCAAATTCGGCGATAAAGTCAAGTTTCAAGCCCGGGTCAGCGGAACCCAAGCCGGAGATAAGTTGATCGTTGCAGTAGAAGACAGCGATTTCCGCACCGTTTACACTGCTGAAAAGCCCGCTGCTGATACTGATTTTACCATTGAACTCAAACCGCCTTACACCCTCCTCTACCGGGTGCTGGCTAAAATCCAACGCAATGATCAAATCATTGGCAACAGCATGAGCGAATTTGCTGTAACCGGCAAACAGCTTGACCACACCGATCTCCACGCCGGGATGTGGGGCGGCAGACTGCTGTTGAGCAAGATGCTCCGGGAGCTGGGTTTTGATCTGCTCAGCTGCGACGCCCGACGGGACAATATCGGCGAAGGCACACTCCGGAACATCGTCAATTTGAATATGTACCCCATGATGCTCAATTTGGGTCATGTGGGGCTTGACCGCAGCCGGGGAAAAATTTACCGCGGCGACAAGCCAAGCGATCCGGTGCGTAATCCCTGCTTCAGCGATCCGGCAGTTACTGCGGCATCCGAGCGAGAGTTTGCCCGCCTTGCAAAGCAGAATTGCTTCAATTACTATTCAGGTATGTATCACATGCTGGGTGACGAAATGTTTCTGGGCTCCACGGTCTGTTACAGCGAACACTGTTTGAAAGGATTCCGGGATTATTTGAAAAAAGCCTATCAAACCATTGACAAGCTCAACAAAGTCTGGAAGAGCAATTTTGCCAGTTTTGACGATGTAGTACCCGTTCAGCGTAATGTGGTGGAAAACAGCGACAACCTTGCCCCCTGGCTTGACCACAAGATGTTTATGGTCAATGTCTGGAGTCATAATTACATCGGCAAGCGTGTCGAAATCATTCAAAAAAGTATCCCCGGCGCCAAGGTCGGTATGTCCGGCACTCAGGTTCCCGGTTACGGTTACGACTGGGCACAGCTTATGAAACACCTTTCGTGTACCGCTTATTACAACGGCGTGCAGACTACCTTGGTCAACCAGTGGCAAAAGGAAGGCTCCCTTTCCGGTCAATGGGGCGGCGGCTATGTAAGTGCAGCATATCTCTATGATATATATCAGCGTTCCTACCAGTGGAGCAACCTGATCAAAGGTGCCAACATGGTTTGGAACTGGCACGGAGCAGCCTACAACGGCGACGGCTCCCCCTCGGAAAATCTGAAAAGCTATTGCGAAGAATTCAATCTGCTCAAAAAAGGCATCGCCAAACTGATGCTTACTGCCGATAAAAACAATGCTCAAGTGGCAGTGCTTTACAGTCAGCCGTCAGTCTTTACGGCTATGGCGGGCGGACTGGGGCTGGCGGAGTGGCAGAATACCCAGACCGGCTGGGAAGCACTTTTGCTGGATTTGAACCTTACCGCAGCATACATAACCTACGAAAACCTTGCCGACAGCAAGTTTGATTTGAGCAAATACAAAGTAATAATTTTGCCGCTGACGCTGGCACTTTCCGAAGCCGAGCGGCAGAATCTGGTAAAGTTTGCAGAAAATGGCGGTACTGTCATTGCCGACGCCTTCCCCGGCAGATACGATCAGCACGGCAAACGAATCAACAACACAGTGTTGGATAAACTCTTCCCCGGAAATTCAGGAAAACTGGCTCCGGAAATGCAGAACCTTAAAGGTCCTATCCTCAATGGCAGATTCAAAGTTGCCGAACCGGCTCTGGGCACGGTAAAAGTCACCCAATGCGGTAAGGGCAAAGGTGTACTTTTCAATGTTATGCTCAACAGCTACCAGTCGCTGAACATCGGCGGCGTGGGCGGCGAAACTGCCACCGCAGCCAGCGGCAGCCAAGCGTACTGTATTGCCATGCGTAAACTGGTCAGCAAGATCGCCAACGCAAGCGGTGCGGCAAGCCACGCAATCGTTACCGACAAAAACAACCGGCAAGTTTCCAGTCAGAGTATTCTTAAAAAAGCCGGAGAAAATTATTACTTTGCCATTGTCCGGCATAGCAGTTCTATGCAAAAAGGCAAGATCAATAACAATGCCCCCAACACCCCGGTATTCAATATAAAACTGCCGGTTGCCGGTGTGATTTACGATGTCAGAGAGGGTAAAAAGATCACGAAGGGCAACAGCTTTAAAATCAAAGCCGCCGCCGGTTACGGTCAGCTCTTTGCCATTCTGCCCGCTGAAATTACAGATGTAACTTCAACAGTACCCACAACCGTAAAAGCTGGCAGCATGGTCAATGTAAGCTGCCAAGCCAATGGGGCAAAAAGCCGCACAGTGTACCGCTTGGAAGTAGTAAATCCCAACGGAAAAGCAGCTAAAGAATACAGCTTGAACAGCTGCTTTGATTCGCCCGAAGGCAAGTTTGCTTTCCAGATACCGTTCAATGCCGAACCCGGTAACTGGCAGGCTGTAATAACCCACTGTGCCAGCGGCAAAAAGACAAGTAAAACCTTCAAGGTAATCAAATAAATCAGTAAATAAAAGATAAACTCCGGCAGAAAAAAGTACGCCGGAGTTTTTTTTATCCCAGAATATATCGCACTAACAAAGCCCTGCCCCCGGAGGGGACAGGGCTTTGCTGAATGTTTAAGTTTTACGCTAAATTGCCGTTGTTCTTATCTTCAAAGATCTTTTCGCTGGTGGAAGAGGCAAAGGCTCCGACCGAAACCATATCAGCGTATTGCCCGCCGTCATCACCGAATTTCAGCGTAATTGTGCTGTTTGCTCCGCCCTTGACCTTCACGGAGTTGCTGCCTTCTTTATAAACACGGTTTTCAGCATCCCAGTTATCTTTATCGCCGGAAGCAAACCAGAGCGTGATATCGGTATTATCGGTAATTTCTACGGTGTCAACACCCCAGTTTTCACAGAAAGCAAAGATGTCATTGCCGCCGCCGGAATGCATAGTATCATTGCCGGAACCGCCCACGATGAGATCAAATCCGGTACTGCCCACAATGCGGTCATCTCCGGCATCGCCGAAAAGATCATTGTCAGAGCCGGTCGCCCAGATAACATCATCGCCATCGCCGCCGTGAATGGTCATACCAGAGCCGATATACTCAAACCGCTGACTGGTCATATCCACCACATCGTCACCGCTCCCGGCATAGATAACTTTGAGATTTTTTATGCGGGATGTGTTTTCCAAATCTTTACCGGGGAGTGCGGAATATACATCGTCCACAAACAGGGCGTCACCGTTGCTGTCGTCGGTCAGATAAAGGATGTTGTCATCTTCTGTACCATAAAAGAAGTCTGTGATCTTGTTTTTGCCGGCAAGCTCAACCGTTTCGCCGGTACCCGCCCAAATACCTTTAGTTCCGGTATGTTTGGCAGCATATTCCTTGCTCCAGACATCGGTGGCATTCGCCATAAACAGGTCAAGCGTTCCGTCGGTTTCCGCTTCAACCAATACCGATTGAATATTGTCACCGGCAACAGCTTGAGCTTTGCCGCTTGAGGTTTCACCGTTGGCTTGCACCGAATATTCAAACCCGGTTCGGGGAGAGTAAACAGCCACGCCTTTGCCGTTTTTTTCAATATTCACACTCTTGCCGCCGACAGAAATATCCACGGTGAAATCAGTTTTTTCTTCAAAACCAACACTCGCCCCGGGTGTAACCGGAGTCGCACTCTCTGGCGTATTGGTAACAATGGGAGTCCCCGGAACATAATCTTTGATAGTCAAAGTCAAATTGCCGTCAGCTTGCACAAAGCTGTAAATATTGTTGTTGTAAACCCAATCCCCGCCATTGACTGTAAGCAAGCCGTATTGGATTGTACCATCGCCAATAGAAATCGTTCCGGTAAAGTCGGCTGCACCTTGAGCAAGGTTGTAAGTTCCGTCAGATTGATCGGCAGAAACCGTAATGGTATAATCCGGAGTACCGGTGATCAGCGAAAGGTCATTGATCAAATAATCATCATCAGTTTCACACTCTGCAACCGTAAAGTCGATCACGGCACCGGCTTCAGCCGAAACCTCCCCTCCGGATTGGATTTCCCAACTCCCTTTGAGCATACCGCCGCTGCTGATCTTCATAATCCCGGTATCTTTGACAATGACGCTGCTCGCCACGCCGCCATCGTAGATGTTCATTTCCCCACATGAACTGACAACTGTATCACTCGCCACGCCGCCGTTGGTGATGTGCATATAACCACTAGAATTAACGGTAGTATTGTTCGCCACGCCGCCGTTGGAGATGTGCATTAAGCCTTTAGAATTAACGGTAGTACTGTTCGCCACGCCGCCGTTGGAGATGTGCATATAACCACTAGAATTGACGGTAGTACTGCTCGCCACGCCGCCATCGTAGATGTTCATTTCCCCACATGAACTGACAACTGTATCACTCGCCACGCCGCCGTTGGTGATGTGCATATAACCACTAGAATTGATGGTAGTACTGTTCGCCACGCCGCCGTTGGTGATGTGCATATAACCACTAGAATTAACGGTAGTACTGTTCGCCATGCCGCCGTTGGAGATGTGCATTAAGCCTTTAGAATTAACGGTAGTACTGTTCGCCACGCCGCCGTTGGAAATGTGCATAATACCGCCATTGGTGATATCAGTATAGTTCGCCTTGCCACCGTTGGAAATATACATAACACCGCCATCGCGGATAGTAGTATCGGTCGCCACGCCTACCTCGGAAATATACATATTCGTAACATCACCATCGGGGATATCAATATTATTCACGATTTCGTTTGTGATGTGCATCTCATTACTCGCTAAAGTATTTCTTTCGGATGTCATATTTCCTCCTTGATGGTGAAATTTTAAAACATGATTCTTGGGTAAACTAACACTGTTTTTTGATTTTTTCAATCCTTTATTTGCAGTTTTATTCAGATTTTTTCAGGTTTATCTTCGCGGCTCTGATTGTTTTTGCATTACAACGGTTTTGCTGTTATTTTCCTTTGTTTTCTTTGCCTTTGAAGGTTGGAATTTTTTTGATCGTGGTGATCACCTGCTCCGCTGAAATCAGTTTGGTACATTCAAAGTGCCGGTCGGTTCCCTTGTGACGGGGGCACCACAAAAAGTCGAAGTGGTCAAAATCCAGCCGCATATCGTTCCAGCAGCTGTGACAAGTGTGGTAGTTGATCACCCGGTACGGCGTTTCAAATTCATTGGTCGGATGGGTGAAGCCCGAAATCATCACCACCGGCACTTTGCAGCACCAGGCCAGCCAACTCAAACCACTGCTCAAACCAATAAAGAAGTCGGCATCTTTGATAAGGTCAATGCGTTCCTGCAACGGCAGATCGCCGGTAAAATCTTCTGCACCGTAGGGTATGAAGTTCCAATGCAAACCGGTACCATGCACTTTTTCTTTATCAATGCACAAAACCCGGTAGCCGTTATCCTTGAGAAACTGCACTACCGTCAGCCAGCCGAAAGGATTGTTCCAGTATTTTGCCTGACTTGAACTCTGGGCGGCAATACAGACATACTTTTCTTTGATCTTGCGTTTGGCACTCAAATCCACCCGCGGCGGAATGTCAGCCGGATCAACGCCCAGAATATATCCCGCTGTGCGGTGCAGACCAATATAACGGAAGTCGATAGGCTGATTATCCACATTGCCCCGGAAGAACAAGCCCATATAATAGCAGGCGTAAGGCTTGTAATTTTTGGTTTCTTCCGGCCCGATAAATGTTATATCAGGATACTGCTTTTTCACGATTTCAGCGATCCACGGCGTCATAACGCAGATAACTTTACAGCCGTGTTTCTGCTGAAAGCGTTCCACATAGCTGAACCAGCCGATGCTGTCGCCCAGCGTACCCACCGGCAGCTGGATCATTACTTCTTTATCTTTACAGTCGTAATCGTGGGTAAAAATCGGCTCCTTGCCGCCTTTTTCGTGAATGATCAGACGGAACCGGATATAGAATTTCTTGACGCTGGTTACATACGCCCCCGGCACGGTATCGGCACTGTAAAGAATGATCCCCGTATCAATATCGGTAAAGGTCACATGATATTCTTTACCGTTGTGAGGAAAAAGTATACGGATACCTTCATTGAAGTCAAATTTGATACCTTGTACGGCGTCCATTGTCGGTATTTGCGGAACCTCTCCGTAGATGCTCGGCTGCTTGGGCGGCTGCGGTGCTGGCGCCGGTGTTACGGGTGCCGCAGGGGCCGCACCAACGGAAAAATCATTGAAGTTTTTATTTGCATTTATGGTGAAATCTGCCATTTTGTACCTCTTTCTTTGAGCAAACAAGCCGCCCCCCCGGGGTGCCGATAGCTTGCCTGTTGAATGACTCTGTTTATTATATTTCCCGCAATAAGAAATGCTTCTAATCTAATTTAACATAAAAGGGTTTGATTGCAAACTGTTGACCAGCATTTTTTCAAAAAAACAAAACATTTTTTTCAGGATTCTGCTGCAAACATAATAAAACAGCGTTTATATCATCTGTAATAAAAAACAAGGCCGCTGCTCATCTGTATATCAGATATTGCAACAGCCTTGCTTTCTATTGCTCCGACACCTGAAGTTTATTCAAGCATGTTCCGGAGTATTGACCTTTTTCAGAGATTGGTCTTGTACATCGGGCCGTAGGTCTGGCAGGCACGGTAATCCTGACCTTCCTTATCCATGCCAAAAGCGTTCCAGCATGCCGGACGGTAGATGTCTTCTTCCGGCACGTTGTGCATGCAAACCGGAATACGCAGCATGGAACACATGGTGATCAAGTCTGCCCCCACATGACCGTAGGAGATGGCTCCGTGGTTGGCACCCCAGTTCATCATCACTTCGTAAGCACTCTTGAAGGGCGAACCCTCTTTGCCGTCGCAGCGGGGAGCAAACCAGGTGCAGGGCCAGGTGGGGTTGGTGCGTTCCATAAGTTTATCGTTGACATCTTTGGGCAGATTCACTGTCCAGCCTTCGGCGATCTGCAATACCGGACCAAGACCTTTGATGATGTTCAAACGGATCATGGTGCAGGGCATTTCAGCAAAGGTATCAAAGTGGCTGGAGAAACCGCCGCCACGCATGTTGTCAAAGGTCGATTCGCACCAGACTGTTGCATCGGTCATCTTTTTGATATCTTCGTCGGTAACTTCCCACCACTTCTTCATTACAGCGTTGCCGTTTTCATCGGTACACACGCCGGAGGCATCCAAACATGCCGCACCGGAGTTGATAAGGTGAATGATACCGTTGGATTCAGCAGCTTTGCCGGTGAATTTGTAACCGGTGACCCGTTCCGTAGCTTCGCCCGACCAGTAGGTACGCACATCGGCAAAGATCTGGGCACGATGGGTCAGCAGACGCATCATCAGCATACCCATACCGTTAAGCACATCATTTTCGGTAGCCAGTGTAAAAGGTTCCCGGGCACCTTCGTAGTCAAAAGTACTGCTCAACAGTGCTTCGGGGTAGTCGCAGCTGGGCCAATGGTCAGTCCACTGACGCTGCCCCTGGAAGCCGCCGGCAATGGCGTTGTGACCGGCTTTTTCTTCCACAAAACGGTCGGGCAGATTGGGATTGCCTGCCATCAAATCTTTGATGATACAGTACATCTTGACTGTAAATTCCCACTGCTTATCTTTTTCTTCACGGGTGAATTTGATCTTGTAATCTTCGCCCATAAAAGAAACCTTATCGGGGTTGGGGTCCCAGCCTTCTTTGCAGTGTTCTTTGGTCCACGCCAGAGCTTTCTGGAACTCTTCTTCGCAGTAGATTCCTTCTTCCATACGGCGGATAACTTCCACTTCGTCCACGGATTCGACCCGCATACCGAAGTAGTTTTCCATCATATCCTGATCCACGATAGATCCGGCAATACCCATGCACTGGGAGCCGATCTGCAAGTAGGATTTGCCCCGCATGGTAGCAACCGCAATGGCTGCTCTGCCGAAACGCAGGAGCTTTTCTTTGACATCTTCCGGAACCTGATCGACCTGATCGAGATCCTGCACTTCATGGCCGTAAATACCGAATGCCGGCAACCCCTTCTGGGCGTGCCCGGCCAGCACCGCTGCCAGATAAACTGCACCGGGGCGTTCAGTACCGTTGAAGCCCCACACACCTTTGATAGTCTGGGGATCCATATCCATAGTTTCCGAGCCATAGCACCAGCAGGAGGTCACCGAAAGAGTGATCGCCACACCTTCTTTGCGGAATTTATCGGCACATGCCGCAGCTTCCGGCACCCGGCCGATACAGGTATCAGCCATAACCACTTTGACCGGTTCGCCGTTGGAGTAAAACAAGTTATCTTCCAAAACTTTTTTGGCGGCTTTCGCCATTGCCCAAACCGTGGGTTCCAAAGATTCACGCAGCATCATGGGGCCGCGGCGGCCGTCAATACAGGGGCGGATACCGATCACCGGATAATCACCGACATATCTGTTTTTTTTCATTTTTCTATCCTTAAATAACAGTTATATGATTTTCGTGCGGCAGAAAAACCGCCACACTTTTACGATTTCGCTATGTTCCCAACAAGGGTCGGTACTTGAGGAGGGGAAAAAGACCTTTTGAGGAAAGGTCCTTTTTCCCCTCCTCAACTTGTCACGGCGTAGCCTCCGGCGAAGACGGAACTCCACCCCTTTTTTCCAAACCTTTTACCGGCATTTATCTTTTTGCTCCACAAAAAGATAAATGCCATTCAAATTTTGAAAAAATTCTCAATGCACAGGTAT
>JAZSHD010000130.1:0-3824 GCA_045533055.1 Victivallaceae bacterium
GGGAAGTCCACGATCCAGCAGAATTTGAAAACATTGGGGTCGATAAGTTCCAGCCGCTTGCCCAGTTCCGGGATGACGGCACCACCGGTTTTGATAACATTCTTTTCGGTATCTGCCAGGAAGAACAATGCATCGCCTTCCTGAATATTGCCCGCCGCCTTCAATCCGGCAAGAATTTCGGGATTCAGGAATTTGACAATGGGGCTCTTTTCGCCTTCGGCAGTCCAGATGATATACGCCATACCTTTGGCACCGTTTTCCTGGGCAAAACCGATCATATCGTCAAAGAACTTGCGGGGCTTACCGGCAACCTGCGGAGCCTTCATGGCACGCACCACACCGCCGTTGGCAACGGTACCGGCAAATGCCTTGAAGTCGCAATCCCGGAAAAGTTCAGTTACATCGATCATTTCAATGGGGTTACGCAGGTCGGGCTTATCTGAACCGAAACGCTTCATGGCTTCCAGATACGGTATCCGCACAAAGGGCGGCTTGCTGTAATCTTTGGTGGAGAATTTGCCGAACACCGCATCGAACATGCCTTCGATCACCGCAAAGATATCTTCCTGATTGACAAAGCTCATTTCCACATCCAGCTGATAGAATTCGCCGGGGCTGCGGTCAGCACGGGCGTCTTCGTCACGGAAACAGGGAGCGATCTGGAAGTAACGGTCAAAACCCGACACCATCAACAGCTGTTTGAACTGCTGCGGAGCCTGGGGCAGAGCGTAAAATTCGCCGGGATGCAAGCGTGACGGCACCAGATAGTCACGGGCACCTTCGGGGCTGCTGGCGGTCAGAATAGGGGTCTGGAATTCATGGAATCCCTGACCGTGCATATATTCACGCATGGCTGCGATAACTTCGCTGCGGAGGATGATGTTTTTGTGGAGTTTTTCCCGACGCAAGTCAAGGAAGCGGTACTTCAAACGCAAAGCTTCCGGGGCACTGTCATCTTTAGCTACCTGGAAGGGCAGAACTTCACATTCGCCAAGAACTTCCATAGCTTCGGCAACCACTTCGATCTCGCCGGAGGCAAGCTTGCTGTTGACAGTTTCGGGAGTACGGGCAACCACTTTACCGGTAAAGGAAAGCACACTTTCCACTCTCCAACGGTCAAGCTCCTGATAGAAATCCTTTTCCGGGTCGATGACCACCTGGGTCAGACCGTAATGGTCACGCAAGTCAATAAAGATAACGCCGCCGTGGTCACGGACGCTGTGCACCCAGCCAGCGATTTTCACGGTCTGGCCGACTTCGGACTTGCGGAGTGCCCCGCAAGTATGTGTACGAAATTGTTCCATAATATACAGATCCTTTTTTATAAAGATATTGTTACTTTACTTGTTCAAAGCCATATCCCGAGCCATGGCCATAAGTTTGTATTTGCTGACCAGCTGGGTGCGGAGCCCGCCGGGTTCCTTGCCGGTGGCGAGCATCTGCAAAAATTCATCACGCACGATGGCAAAATGGAACTCATGCCCATCGACCATACAGGAGGGCGGAGTCACCAGCAAGCGGCCGTCTTTATAAATGCTGACTGCTGCATCGGTGTAATTCAAATCTGCCAAACGCTTTTCGATAACTTTTTTCATATCTTCAGCACTCATATCCAGCGGCTTTACCAGCACCATAGCCTTGAATTCG
The DNA here is from genome assembly GCA_045533055.1 of Victivallaceae bacterium. Taxonomy (GTDB): domain Bacteria; phylum Verrucomicrobiota; class Lentisphaeria; order Victivallales; family Victivallaceae; genus SIG78. The sequence continues at coordinate 1,648 of JAZSHD010000130.1, forward strand.
GTATCGGGGCCCTGCTCCACAAAAATTTCCGCTTTAGTGCCACGGGCGATCTGCCGGTGCATATCGCCGCCGCCAGCCGGAGCTTCCAGATTCCACACCGTGTTCAGACGCACACTTACGCCTTTGAGTTCCAGATCCACCACCCCGTTGCAGGCTACGGAAAGCACATTGTCTTTGACCCGGTCTGCCAGTTCAGCGGGGAAAGCGGGAGTTTTGGTAATAAGTTCAAATTTGTCTGCCGGAACAGCGGTACTGCTCAAAGTGGCATCAACGAGTTTAACATCTCTGGCAAAGTCGATATCTTCGCTGCCGAAGAGCATCCACTGGGCGTTGTCGATCAGGTGAGTGGTCACATCGTTAAGGCCGCTGCCCTGTTTGTTCACATCAAAGTACCATGCCGGACGCACCAGCGGGGCACCGTTGACGGTTTTGTAAAGGTGGTGGACTGTGCCGTTTTCGATCATCGGCTCATTACCTTTGCGGAATTCACCGAAAATCTCTTTGCTCAACATCAAATCCTTGAGCATCCGGGCAGAGGGTTCCTGCCGGCCGGTCATAATATCCACAATGGGTTTGCCGCCGGAGGCAACGGTTTTTTCCAGCAAAGCAGCTCCCTCGCTGTTGATCGTCACCGGCTTGTCGGTCAGAATGGCACAACCGGCTTTGTGCATGGCTGCAAGATAATTGATCTTTTCGTCGTTGCGACCGGCAAATACGGCAATATCCACCGTACCGGCTTCGGCGGCGGCTACGGCTTTTTCCAGAAAATCCGCACCGGTGTAAACATGATAGATCCAGTCGGTGGGCTCTTCAGCACGCTCATTAAAGCTGTTGACCAGCTTCATGTAGTTATCCAGATCCGCTCCGGCTTCCGAAAAAATGTAGACATCACGACTGATATCCGCATGACGGCGGCGCAGGATCAAACCGGCATGAAAATGCCCCGGATTGACGATCACGAGTGTATGCATAAAGCGAGAACTCCTTTTATTTTGTATACAATAAACAATATCACTACAATAATATATTAAAAGATAATTTACCACCAAAAGCCGCCTAAAACAAGTTTGAAACCACTTTTTTACCGTATTTTCCTGAAAAAAGTCTTTAAGTTGGTTGATTTATCTCTTTTATCGTGTTATAATAAACTTATTGAAATTCTTGGAGACAATGTTTATGAACAGAGAAAAATTCAAAAAAATTGCTTTTTTTCTCTTGAAAAGGCTGTTGCTCTATTCGCTTCTGATAATCTCCATACCGCTGCTGTCGGGGTATATTTTTATGGAAAAATTGCTGCTGCCGGAAGTCAAGACCACCGCCCGCAACGGTAATACAGTAATTTTCAGCAACAATTTTGAACTCGACGCATTCTTTCACCCGCCCCGGCCCGGCAAAGATATAATACTCTACAACCACGGCAACGGTGAAACACTTGAAAGCATAATGCCATTACTGAATGAATTTATCCGACAGGGTTACGGAGTAATGGCTTATGACTATGCCGGGTACGGTTTTTCTCAAGGCAAAGCCTCGGAAAAGCAGCTCTATTCCGATGCCGGAAGCGTTTACGATTTTTTGACCTGCCAGCAAAAAATCCCGCCGCAGAACATTATTGTAATGGGTTTTTCCGCAGGCAGCGGCGGAGCTTGTTTTTTAGCGGAAAAACACCCGGAAATCAAAGCATTGGTTCTCCTTGCTCCATTTGCTTCTGCCATAGAAGTCATGCTCCCCTGCCCGCTGCCGGGCAACCGTTTTGATAATAAAAAACGCTTGAAAAACAGCAAAGTGCCGCTGCTGATATTCCACGGCAGCAGCGACCGGATCATTCCACTGCGTAATGCCCGCACACTTTATCAGGCAGCAAATATGCCCAAAAAGCTTATCGTGATAAAAAATGCCGACCACAACACGCTCTTTGACTTTATGGGAGCAAAATTTTTTAAAGAACTGGCTGATTTTATCCGATAAAAAAAAGCTCTGTACCCAATAAGGGTCGGTACTTGAAGTCGGAGGCCAAGCGGTCTTAGGAAGACAACAGCAAGCACCAACTCCTTGGCCCACAGAACGACATGGCTACGATCCGACTTCTTTGACTTTATGGGAGCAAAATTTTTTAAAGAACTGGCTGATTTTATCCGATAAAAAAAAGCTCTGTACCCAATAAGGGTCGGTACTTG
>JAZSHD010000101.1:0-5096 GCA_045533055.1 Victivallaceae bacterium
AAAAGAAACACATCCTCCCGCCGCAGGCGGCAACTTCACCCGGCTTCATCTGCTTTGCAGATTACGCCGTGGCAAGCAAGTGCAATGGAGCGGCAGCGGAATGAAACGACTTCACAAGCAAGTCGGAACGTTTTTAGTGAAGATGTCCCGGCTTCATTTCATTGTGCCGTGGCAAGGAAGAAAAGCCTGCGGCTTTTGAGTGAAGAGCGGCTGTCGCCGCGTGAAGTGAAGACTTGCGTCTTCGTTATTTTTTTGCCTTGAAATCAAGGCAAAAAAATGGGGTGGTAGTTTTTGTTTCTGTACCTTGACCTCATAAGAGAGAGTTAAAGTTACTTTTCAGAAGATCCAACTAATTGCAGAAAGCCGATTTTCGGCATGTTACCTCCAAATGTTGTGCTGGCATTGTATCGGCATTCAGCGTTGAAACAACAGTTATATCTTATGACGATGTTATTTTTTGAAATTTTTTTTGATTTGAAAATGTTATTTCATGATGTATATTATGAGTTATGGTATAAAAAAACTGATTCCGTGAAGTCGCGATTTTTCGAGGTAGTTTGAGGAGTCCTCGAGGCAGCATACTGACGTATGTGACCGAAAGACGACAAAAAAATACCCGGAAAGGCACAACTTCACGGATTCAGGTAAAAAAAGGAATGAATGCAACTATGACAGCAAAAGCAGATATACATCAATCGCTTGATACCCGGGAAATTTGTTTTGAAGGCTGTGTCAATATTACAGAAAAACAAAATGATCTATATGCGGATTCAGAGAAATATGGTATTTCTGATGCTACAATAAGAAACTGGAAAAAACTCAACACCCAAGCAACAGGACGCCTGACAACGCGGGCAAACAAACGCCTCTCAAAAAAAAGAATTCTTCCCATGGAGTACATAAGCAATAAAAATAATGTTGCTTATGTTCAAAATATACTTGACTATATAGATGAGAAGCATATTGATATAATATCAGCTATATTTTCGTTGGGGATCAATCTGTTAAAGAAAAGTAACATTGATCAAAAAAAACATGTTGAAAATATTTTAAGTGAGTATGCAAATATTGCAATTATTGAAGAACTTGCGATGGCGGACTTACCATCTGACGAATTTGACTTTTTAGGAGTTATTTATCAGTCATATTTGCGGGAAGGAAAAAAGAATATTATAGGTTCATATTACACTTCTCCGAAAATAGCCAGCAATATGATCAAGGATTTTGAATTATCAAACGGAGAACTGTTCCTTGACCCCTGTTGCGGCAGTGGGGTGTTTTTATTGTTGGTTAATGCAAATGATCCGAGTCAACTATATGGTGTGGATAATGATAGAGTTGCAGTGCTGATTTCAAAAATCAATTTACTGTTAAAATATAGGGATAAAGAGTTTATTCCGCAGGTATACTGTCTTGACTTTTTAATGGGGCATTCTTTGATACAACAGCACTTTATATTTAAAAAGACATTCAATTATATCGTTACGAATCCTCCATGGGGAGCTGTATACAACTACAGCAATATTTGTGACATAACCTCAAAAGAAACCTTTTCATATTTCTTTGTAAAAGCATTTGAACAATTAAAAGAAAATGGGACGATCCGTTTTCTTTTTCCGGAATCCATTTTGAATGTTAAGGTTCATAAAGACATCCGGAAATTTATCCTTAAAAGGACAGGGCTTGCCGGTATAACTGCATACGACGATATGTTTTCAGGTGTCACTACAAAGTATATTGATATTGAATGCCGCAAAGGTACGGTAAACGATAAGTTTAATGTTTATTCCGGCAACCAAAAAAGATGCGTAGAGATCAAAACAGTAAATGAAACAGAAAATTTTGTCTTTAATTTACTGTCGGATGATGACTTGGCAATAGTTAGAATTGTAAAAGAACGGGGAAAATATTCTCTGCGGAACAGTATTTGGGCTTTAGGCATTGTCACAGGTGACAATAAAAGAAAATTATCTTCAACATGTCTGGAAGGCATGGAAAAAATTTATACCGGGAAAGAAATTCAACCTTATCTATTACTATCTGCCAAGAATTATATTTTATATAACAGAACAGATTTGCAGCAAGTTGCAAAAGATGAAATATATCGTGCACCTGAAAAATTGGTATATAAGTTTATTTCAAACAGACTTGTTTTTGCTTATGACAACAGTGCAAGTCTTTTCTTGAATAGTGCCAATATCCTTATCCCCAATATCCCGTCTATGGCCTCAAAGACTGTTATGGCATTCCTAAATTCGTCATTGTTTCAATTCTTGTATATCAAGTTGTTCGGTGAAACGAAGATATTAAAAGGGAATTTAATGGAACTTCCCTTCCCGGAAATATCCGAGCATGAGAACAAATACCTTTCTTCGTTGGTAGACATGGTACTGAACGGTGACAAATCAAAACAGGAAGTAATAGACAGCTATATATTCTCTATATATGGGCTGACACAAAAACAAATACAATATGTAAGGAGAATGATAAATGGAAAAGCTGATCAAGGAACTGAAAACTAAAATTGCTGCCATGGATAAGATGAACGGCGGCAAATACAAGCTGAATGATAGCGTTTTAGATGATTTATATTCTGTTTATCCGTTCAATAAGTTTGAATATATCATTAGCCACTTGATAGGTACCGATACGATTACATTACAAGAGTACCTTGATATTCGCAACAAATATTTGGAACGTAATAAATATCTTTATGTATTCGAAATCACAGCGCCGCGCACATTTGGGGAAACATGGGCACAGCGGCATCTCAATGAAGTTGTCCCTGAGTTGCAACGCCCCTCTACTTCTTATGACGCTGATTATTCTGGACAATATGATTTTTGGTATAATGGAATTCGAATTGAAGTGAAAGCATCACGAGCTGTTCGGCGCAAAAGCGGAGATTCTTTGATCATTAAAGCTCTTTCAAGTGATTCAAAACATGGTTTTGATATGAATTTTCAGCAGATTAAACCCGCCTGCTGCGATGTTTTTGTGTGGATTGCTGTCTGGCGTGATGTTATACGTTATTGGGTGCTTTCCAGCGACGAAGTAAAAAACAGCCGTTATTATTCATCTGGGCAACACCGTGGAAATACAGGAGAGGGTCAACTGTGGTTGAAAGAAACAAATATCGCTGATTTTGATGAATATGAAGTCGGTGTCCGGGACATTCTTCAAAAGATTAAAGAAAAGTCTTCACTGAGTATGGAGTAAGCAGGAAAAGGAACTGCTCTAACAATTCCTTTGACCTTTCTGTGCGGCGGCATCGGTAAAACGGTGTCGCCTTTTTCTTTGCCGGAAAGGGGCGTGTCGCGGCTCTTGTTCCCGTGGTCGGCTTGTTTCGGAAGCTTCCCTAATTGCCGCCGTGTTGCCCTGTTTTTTGCGTTTTTTCAAATAAGGCAATTTCAGTTTAACACGATTACCTTGGATTTTAATGCAAAAGGTTATTCCAATAAGTCGCCAGATGGGGGATAGCGTAACGTTGAATTTTAGCAATATGATATACAGCGAACATAGAAAGAATGCTGGCTTTAAAAGAAACACTGCAGGTACTTTTAGGTAAAAACAATTTTTTGCTACTTTCAGGTTACCTCTCACCAAGAATATGGCAGTACTTCAAGAAAGCTTCTTTAATTGGGAGATAAAAACCCTGATAATCTTCTAATCCCATATTTCCCGCCCCTTTGGTGGCTGTAAAATGATATTTATAGTTGAAAAACAAAACTGGTTTGTTGGAAATTCTGAGCAAATGTGAATTCATAAGAGCTCCTTCGGATAGCAACTCGCAATCGCCCAATATACGGTTATCAACACCAGAACCAATAATAACATTGGGAGCCAGCAATGTTATCTCTTCTCTTATGAAGTTTCTATCCCCAGATGTTGCATCTGTTACTGACCTGAGGATATTTGCCCAATTTGCTTGGTAATTTGGACTTTCATTGCTGATTTTTGAGATATTCATGAAGGCAAAGCTAATCCCTTGGGGAGTGGCAAATTTCTCAGTCATTTGGTCGGGATACGGAACCTCTTTCCAGTCCGGGAACCCATTCAATAGTCCATAAATGAGAAAAAATGTCCGTCTATGAAACATATACTTATTTATATGACGTCCACCGATGCAGTTCTGCTTGTAAGCATCGTGTAGTATGGGAATATAATCACAGCCGCTCAACCCACGACTTTCTCGTGCTACAACCAAAATTCGATACCTTTGTGTGGTATAATATGGGTAGAAGCCATCCGTGGTGAAATCATCATCTGAAACCTCGCTCCACTCATCCATAAGAGTACCTATTTTATCAAATAATTTTTTTTCAAAATCTGGATATTCCATATTATTCACAACATAAATCAGTAGTTACTGTCCCCAATTTTGTGATGGGACGAGTTGTTTGACAAAAGTGCATCTGACCTTTATTTTTTAGTAATCAAACAAAAAAATAAAGGAAAGATCAGATGCGTAATAAAATTACTATGGAAAAGTCGATTTGTCAAGCTGAAACGGATTTTTTTGATGAATTGGTGAAAAAGTTGCATATGGAGCAAGCAGGAGAAGGAACAGCTTAAATAAATCCTTCGCTCCTTTCGTTACGGCGGCATCGGTTTCGGTGTCGCCTTTTTTTTGCGTTTTAAGGGGCGTGTCGCGGCGGTTGTTCCCTTGGCTGGACGCTCCTGATTGCCGCCAGAGTTGCCCTGTTTTTGCGTTTGTCCAACTCCGTTTTTGCAGATTGTATATGACCGTTCCGCATTGACCTTTGATTTTAAGGTAAGAGGTCTTTCGCAGAAGTCGCCAGTTGAGTAATAGCGGCAAGCCGAAATTCGGCATATTCAGTTTATAGCGTTATTTTGCCTTGCAGAATATGCTTTTTAAGCAGAAAAGTATGGTTTTCGGAAGTCAGCAAACAGTTGCTATTGCAATTTGAACTTTTCAGTCTGTAAGAGGTTAGAGAATTTTTTTAATTTTATGCTTTGTTCCCGATAAAGATTGATATGGGAGCCTTGGGGAAGAGGGAAAAACCTTTTTGAGGAAAGGTTCTTTCCCTCTTCCCCAAACCAAGTCGGATCAGCCATGTCGTTCTGTGAGCCAA
>JAZSHD010000227.1:0-3886 GCA_045533055.1 Victivallaceae bacterium
TCCTATGCTTTTTCAATATTGAAGCAATCCAGTATCGAAAAGGTTTCAGGAGAAGCATTTGATAATATACATAATCTCTTTGCGGCGATCCTCGGTAATGGAATCGGACAGCAGCTTAAACGCGGCTTGCATCGGGAATACATCTTGCAGCATGATAATTTATCCGTGGTACGGGGTAAGATCGATATTCCCCAAACCATAAAGAACCGCCTGACCCGCACGCACAAAATTGCCTGTGAATTTGACGAATTATCCGAAAATAATATATTCAATCAGATTCTTAAAACAACGGTTTTAGTGTTAATAAAGCAAAAAGATGTTGACAGCAAGCACAAAAACGATCTGAAACAGAAAATGCTCTTCTTTTCCAATGTTGATGTGCTTGATCCATGGGCAATCAACTGGTCGCAAATCCGCTTTCAGCGTAATAATCACACTTACCGGATTTTGATAAGCTTGTGTCAGTTTATCCTCGAAGGGATGCTTTTGAGTGAAGATGCCGGAGAACATAAACTTGCATCTTTTGTTGATGAACAAAAATTATGTCGGCTTTATGAAAAGTTTATTCTGGAATATTATCGCAAACATTATCCGGAATTGAAAGCCAATGCTTCACAAATTCCGTGGGCGGTGGATGATGATTGCCGGACAATGCTGCCGACAATGCAAAGTGATATAACGCTCTCATACGGCAAAAAAACTTTGATTATTGATGCAAAATGTTACAGCAAAAACACTCAAAGTCAATATGATAAGCGGACGATCCATTCAGGTAATCTCTATCAGATTTTTACCTATGTGAAAAACAAAACTTTGCAGGATGGTTTTACCGACCACGAAGTTTCCGGATTGCTGTTGTATGCCAGAACCGCAGAAGAAATCCAGCCGGACGGTGATTTTTCTATGAGCGGCAATAAAATTTCTGTGAAAACTCTTGACTTGAACCAGCCGTTTGAAGAGATTGAAGCGCAATTAAAAAATATTGCCATAAAATATTTGAATATTACATAAATTAGTATCATAGTAAATATAAGATTATTATTAGCGGTTTAATGATATAAAAAAGATAACAGAGGAACGATTGCTAAATGAATTGGGGCGAGATGTTGAGCCGTTTTGATCAGAACTATCCGGTTGTTTATGATTGTGCTTGTGTAATGCTGGCATTTGTATTCTGTGCGGTGGCTGATTTTGTGGTCAGAAAAATCATATTGCGGAGTATGAAAAAGATTTTCTGCCATCTTTTTAATGATTCAGAAGGTCAGAGTTTGATTCTTAAAATCGCTTCGCGGCTGGCCAACGTTGTGCCGGTGGTGATCCTTTATTATGTGCCGGTATTGTTTGGCGGGGTAAATGAATATGTAAAGTTTTTTATTCAGCGTTTGAGCATTATTATGCTGGTGGTATTTTTGACCAAAAGTTTGATGCTGATGCTGGATCTGGTCAATACGTTTTATCAGAAACGCGAAAATGCCGAAGCCCGTTCAATCAAAGGCTATTTGCAGTTGGGCAAGATTCTATTGATCATTATTGCTGCCATATTGATTATTTCATTTATTCTGGACAAGAGCCCCGTGCTGATGCTTTCCGGGCTGGGGGCGGTGGCCGCGGTGTTGATGTTGGTTTTTCAGGATACCATTCTGTCGCTGGTGGCCAGTATTCAGGTCAACTCCAATAACATGCTCAAAATCGGCGACTGGATCGTCATGCCGGCGCATGGCGTGGACGGTTTTGTGGTCGAAATAGCGCTCCATACGGTCAAGGTTCAGAATTGGGATAAAACCATTGTTACGGTGCCGATGCGTAAACTTATTGAAGAAAGTTTTACCAACTGGCGGGGCATGTTTGAATCCGGCGGGCGGCGGATCAAGCGTTCGATCTATATTGACCAGCGCAGTATCCGGTTTCTTTCGGATGCAGAAATCAAACGGCTTGAGGAGTTTGTGCTGCTGAATGACTATCTGGAGGAAAAGCAGAAAGAGATTGCGGAGTGGAACGCTGAACTTGCCGCTAAAGGCGCTACTCCAATCAATGGCAGACGCATTACCAACATCGGGACTTTCCGCATTTATGTGGAAAAATACTTGCGTTCCAACAAGGCGATCAATCAGGATATGCCCATGCTCGTTCGACAACTTGATCCCGGTACGACCGGTTTGCCGCTGGAAATCTATTGCTTTACCCAAAGCACGCAATGGATCGATTACGAAAAGGCGCAGGCGGATGTGTTCGATCACCTGTTGGCGATATTGCCGGTGTTCGGATTGCGGGTCTTTCAGGATTGCAGCGATATTTATCAGGAAGTCAGCGATGTTCCGACTTTTACTGATGGCGTGTTCCCCGAACACAATCTGGTTGCGCCGCTTTACCCCAGCGATATGCAGCGCATCAAAAAAATCGCGCACGAGCTGGAAACGCGTGAACACAAAGCTGTTGAGCCGTAAGTTGAGATCGCACGAAAGTTTTATTTTGTCCAGAAGAAGAAAAAATTACGGGATCAACTCCTTGTTGTTGATTGTATTTATAAAAATGTTTTCATAAAAAACTTCTCCCGGCAGAGAAACTTGAATTTCTTTGCCGGGAGAAGTGTTACGGACAATAAAATCTCTTACTGTACCATATACAGGTTTTATTGCGCGAGAGTCTTAAAATCAATAAGCCACTTGCCATCGACTTTCTTTATGACATATTTCGTATTAGCCATGTGCAGTTTGGCGCTGTCATCGGTTACATCGCTTACTTTACACTCTTCGAGCATCTTGATAATATTATCTTTGGCCGGGGTATTGAGCAGAGCTATCAAATCTGCATTGTCTTTTTTGCAGCTGTCTACAACATACATATCTGCGCCGGCTTTGTCGCCGCTGATGATGGCATCGCGCCACAGCATAAGAACGTCTTCCGGAAGATAGGTTTCTTCTTTTTCTTCAGCAGGTGCAGCAAGTTCGACCAGCCATTTTTTATCTACCAGCTTGAAGGTCATTTGGGTCTTGCCATTGACTTTGATTTCGGCTTTGTCGCCATTGATAACTTCTTCGCCGGCAAGGAGATCGTCGAGCTCTTTCTTGAATTTGATGACGTATTCAGGATCAGATTTCAAACGTGCGATAAATGCCTGATTGATCAGTTCAGACCCTTTCGTGGATCTGGCATTGGCACTGGCTTCATCGCCGAGGATAAGCGCCGCGCCCCACTCTTTGGCAGCGTCTTTCGGAGAATCGGAACAGCCGGTCAAAACAAAGATAGAGCAAATTGCTCCCAACAACATCAGAAAATTTTTCATTTTAATTACCTTTTTTTAATTTATTACTTAAGTTTATCTTTCAAATAGCCGTCATTAACATTAACCTATGTGTGCTGAATTGCAAAATCAATAATTGCTTTTCAGGTCTTTGATGCTTGAATATTTGAAATCTCTATCATTGACATAGAAATCATCATATTTCAGATTTTTGTTGATCTCATCTAAGTTGTATTTGGCATAAAACTGGGCATCCGGTGCACAATACAGCTTGGCGCCTTTAAGTCTGTCTGGTATACGATAGCCGTTGAATGAGGAAAACAATCCGTCAACACTTATTTTCTTGAAAGTATCCGGGAGTTTCGCAACTTTGGAAGCGGGGATATCTACCGGAGAAGTTACCGGAGTATTATTGGTCGCAAAAACTTCCGTTTCCTCTTCCGCAGACATAATGAAACTGCTGAAGTTTAAATATGCCTGGTCAGGGACAACAAGTTTGCCGGGGATCCTGCTGCATCCCAAAACTTGCACGCTGGCAGGCACGGTCAAGTTGGTCAATTTGCAGTTGATTACAAGAAATTCCACGCCATCGGGGATAACGACATCTGTAATCATGTCATAGTATTTTTGGGAATTATTGCAATA
>JAZSHD010000159.1:0-6035 GCA_045533055.1 Victivallaceae bacterium
ACGCAAAAAATCAAGCATGGAACATGTGCCTGTTTCTGTTTCAATATCTTCGCAGAAAAGTTTCGGAGCGGCATAATGTTTGCGCAGGATTTTGCTGTATTCCGGATGGTTATTACCGGTGATTTTCAGTAAATGTGGAAAGAAACGGCAGATATTGTACTCAATAAAATCGCCATTGCAGGAATCACATCTGGCAAACGCATCACGGACAAGTTTGACTCCGTTGATCATGTCAGGAGCGCTTTGCCATGATTGATTGTTGCCGAATGGGCACTCTGAACACTTACACTCTTCGAAATCAAGACTTCCGATGGAGCTCGTTTGCAGATATTCACTTTGGTGGTTGTATCGTAGCTCTCGCCAAACCCAAACACATCGTGGCTCTCCAAAGCTGCGTATAGCGGCAATGCACTCCTCAAAGTCGGTGTTGACATCCAGCTGTTCTTTTTTCAGGTTCAACTGTATTGATTGAATAATATTCACAAGGTATTTTATGAAACAACACTCATCCCGATCATAGGCAAATAAGCCTCCTTGATAAAAATCCATGTCAACTCCCTGCACACGATGCCAATATTATAATTATGATAACCACCAGACAGCCACATCCAAGTGCGCTGTTTCCATCATTGTTATTGTTCGGTGGAGACGGACGGCTGGCATCTTCCAACAGCCGCATTGCCCCGTAAAAGGCTAAAAAGTTCTTAAACATAGTTTCACTTAAATGGTAATTCCGGTTGATAGCAATACTCCGACCGGGGCGGTGTGTAAGGTTTTTCCGAAACAGGACGGCGGAACAGAGCAATGATTTTCTTCAACATAAGACAAAATCCTTTCATTGATGGTTTGTATTTTGCTTTTGGCTGTAATATATTACGAATGAGTGGACATCTTGTGTCCTGTCTGTTTGCAAATGTAAAAATTTTTGAAAATTTTTTCCGGAGATATGAGCCATGCCGATGCAGAAATCACAACTTCACCGTCTGATGCGGATCGCCGCCTTGCTGAAGGAGAACCGCTATCCGAACTCCGAAACACTGGTCAAAGAATTTCGCCGTATCGCTGTTGAGGAAGAATTTGCAAAACAATAATCCTGACTTTCTGGACACCGCCAATATGGAAAGTTTGAGCATTCTCTCCGGGCTGTATGCCAATATCGAGCCGGAGATTTTTCAAACGCTTTTTCAAGGGTGGCAGAACAATCACTGCGTAAAAATCGCCTACGCCGACTGGCAGGGCGAAGTCACGGAGCGTATCATCGAGCCGCACACGCTGGTCTTTTTCAACAATTCGTGGTACACCAAGGCATTCTGCTGCTTGAAAAATCAGCCCCGTACCTTTGCGTTGCGGCGAATCAAGAAAGCGAAACTCCTGAAAAGTGACTTTGAGCCCAATAAAGAAATAATTTCTTCGGTAAATCCCGATGATTTTCTCGGCTTTGAGAAGATAAAAAATGTGAAATTGCACGCCGACAGCTACGCTCTTGACCGCCTGAAATCAGCTCCGCTGCACACCCATCAAATCATCCACGATGACGGCACAGTAGAGATCCCGGCAGTCGCCAAAGAGGTACTGTTCCCGTTTATTTTGTCGCAGGAAGGCAATGTCCGGCTTCTTGAACCGGCGGATCTGAAAGCCGAACTGAAAAGCAAACTGCAAAAAATGCTTGAGCAGTACTGAAATCTGCCATGCAGAGGGAAGTTACATTTTTTTGAAATAGTTACATTCTCAATGTAACTTAATGAAACTTATGCTCAAAGTTACAAAATTCGGACTTTTTTTCGGCAAAAAATCACATTTTTCGGATTTTTGCATTTAATAAGGTTAGAAAGCGGTAATGAATGCCCCCGGCGGCGGTACGTCTGATGCATCCACCCATTCGGTCATCATCTCAAAGCTGGCGAGATTTTCCTGCAAGGCTCTCAGCCGACTGCTGTTGCCACCGAGGACGATCCCCGTTCCGGCGATGTCAGTAATTTCAACTTTTTTTGAAATCAGCAATTTTTGCACTGCAGAAAAGTCAATCCGAATTTTTCCAGATATTTGCCCAGCCGGTCGGAGTCATTGGTCGTATTGCGCTGCTTGCGCGATACAGCAAAGAGTTTTTTGCCTGCTTCGGCACGGCTTTTACTGGCACGGCATACGTCTACGACTCTGGCAAGCTGACAGAGATCGAATTCATCAAATTTATCCTGATAATCTTCGCCGAGAAGTCGGCTTAATAACTCATCTTGTGATGAATTTTTCTGATTTTTCCGCAAGCGGGCAATTTCATTTTTCACCACATTTTCGTCAATACGCCCGCCACTTGAAAGGGTCGCCATGCGGGTGATCATGGCATTGAGATCCCGGAAATTTCCCCGCCACAAAGTTGACGGATCAAGGGCAAATCGCATAAATTCAGTTCGGGCTTCTTTGTTGAATGTAATGTGTTTGCCGCTTTTTTCAGCAAAGCATTTGAGTTCATATTCCAGATTCGGTTCAATATCTTCCCGCCGGTCGGCAAGTCCCGGCAGTTGAAAATCCCACAGATTGATACGGGCAAGCAGATCGGATCGGAAACGCCCCTCATTTACCGCTGTTTCCAAATCCCGGTTGGTTCCGCAAATCAATTCAAAATTGCTTTCGCTTTCCGTATCCGCGCCCAGCGGAAAGAACTTCTTTTCTTCGATGGTGCGCAGCAGCATAGCCTGCTCATCTAGACCTAATTCGCCGATCTCATCCAGAAAAAGAATACCTTTGTCAGCTTTTTTCAGCAGCCCCGGGCGGTCAGCGATCGCTCCGGTAAAAGAACCTTTTTTGTGGCCGAAAAGCACACTCATAGCCTGATCGCCCCGCAAAGTGGCGCAGTTGACATTGACGAATTCGCCCTTGATCTGATTGTTGAGTTTCTTCAATTCATAAATTCTTTTGGCAAGCTGGGATTTCCCCGCTCCGGTGGGTCCGGTGAGCAAGATCGGCTCAGCGGATCGGATCGCCACCCGTTCAATGGTTTCGATCAAAGCATTGAATTGCTGATTTCTGGTAGCGATACCGGATTTCAAAAAATCAAGGTCGTTTTCACGCTCTACTGCAAAGCGTTTGGCAAGCATATCGTAACGCGAAAGGTCAAGATCAATGACGTTGTAAGAACCCTCCGGCCCCATTCCCGGGTGGGTCTGGATGAGCTTGCCCGGCAGGTGATGAGATTCGGTAAGCAGAAACAAACAGATTTGTGCCACATGTGAACCGGTAGTTATATGTATATAATAATTATCTTCTTCGCCGGAAAAATCGTGATTGCGGCTGTACTCATAAAGTTTACTGTAAACCTCTTCAAAATCCCAAGGGTCATCCATAAAAACAGCTTCCGGGATCACCTCGGTAGATGGAGAGCATTGCTTTATATCTTCCACGATCCGCTCTTTAAGCCCTTCAAATTTAGGCTGATATATCAGATGATAGCGGTCAAAGTGCAAATCATTCTGCATAGCAAGAGCTACGGAAGGGCGCCAAACATTCCAACGGGACAGCCCCCGAGCTTTGCCGTTACCGTCAAGAGTCGAACCCAAAAGTGAAATCAAGATATTCATAATATAAAATCCTATAATCATATATAATATTTTATATGTTTTAATATATGTCACTTTTTGCAAAATACAAGTTTAAAAACATTCCAATAAAAATTTTACGCTCAAAAAAGATATTTTTCAAAAAAATCATCGTTTTTATCAATATTGGTACGCCTTTTGCTAATTATATTGGCAGAAAAGAAAGCCTTACGCAAAAAAACAAAAAGAAAGGGGTATATTATGCTTATAACATTGGCACAGGCACTGAAAGAAAAGAACCGTATCGTTGGTGAGATCAGCAAATTGTGGCTGCTGGTGCAGCGCGAAAACGCCTGCTGGGAAAACCGCACCCGCAGTATTGATGTAAACGAAACGATGCAGACGATCAATGAGTACACTCAAAAACTTATTGAGCTTAAAACAAAGATTGGGAAAGCCAATGCTGGCAATCTTGAAAATATGTACGCTTTGGACGAGTACAAAAGTCAGATCAGCAAGTACGGCAATATTGATACTGATGAAGAAGTGCGTTATCTGGGCGAGAATCAAGACCGCATGTTGAAGAAAAATTGGGAGATCAAAACCAGTGAGGTACTTAAATTGCAAAAGAGTTTGCAGAAAAAATGCAATCAGCTTCAAGATGAGCTTGATGCATATAATGCAACTCATAAGATCGAATTTGATACTCCGCTGAAATGATCGGCGCTGTATAAAAGTCAAATTGACATTTTTGTTGGTTTGACCAAGAGAAATCTGCTGCCCGATTAATGGTCGGGCAAGCTGCCCGACTCCAGGAGATTGATATTGATAAGGTTTTGCAGATGGATTCTGCAAGCAAAATTTAAGGGTTAAGGACTTAAAAATCAATCATCACTCCTCAATACTTAAAACTTTTTTGCCGGGCAGCGGTTTCTCACCGGGGAAATGCTGCGTTAAGCAGCTTTCCCGGTCTCTTTAGTAACTATCAACTGAAAGGATATAAAAATGGAATTTGTAAAGAGTGAAGGTCTCCCGATCCACATCAAGAGCTGGTGTCGGGATATTGAAGATACGGCAATGGCGCAAGCCGAAAACCTTGCCCGTCATCCGGCACTGCGTCATCATGTGGCACTGATGCCTGATTGTCATTGCGGTATCGGTATGCCTATTGGCGGAGTGATCGCCGCCAAGGATGCAGTGATCCCCGCCGCCGTGGGTGTGGATATCGGCTGCGGTATGATCGCCGTGGAAACCAATATACCTGCAGAGAAACTGGAAGATATGCGTTTCCGGCGTGCCATTCACAGTCGGATCAAGGAACTTGTTCCGGTCGGCGAAGGCAAGATGCACAAAGACCCGCAGGCTTGGGATGGTTTTGAAGAGTACATTGATACCAAAGGCGTTGATGCTCAACTCATCACCAAACTTGACCGGCACAACCTCGGTACTCTCGGTGGTGGAAACCACTTCATTGAGATCCAGAAGAGCGATTCCGGTTTTGTCTGGATCATGATCCATTCTGGAAGCCGCAATCTTGGAAAGCGCATTGAAGAATTGTATCAGGAAAAGGCGATGCAGCTTTGTGAACGGTTTTACACACCGCTGCCGTGCAGTGATTTGGCATTTCTGCCAATTCAGGATGAAGCAGGTCATAACTACTTTAGAGATATGAACTTTGCTTTGAAGTATGCTTTTGAAAACCGTCAACGGATGATGGCAACGTGCAAGGATGTAATCGCCGAATTTGTGCCTGAAGTCAGCTTTATACGGGAAGTGAATATCCATCACAACTATACGGCTTTTGAAGAACACTTCGGTGAAACTCTGTGCATCCACCGCAAGGGCGCAACCAGTGCCAAACTCGATGAGATCGGCATTATCCCAGGTTCCATGGGTACTGCCAGCTACATCGTGCGTGGATTGGGGAATGAAGCAAGCTTTATGAGCTGCTCTCACGGAGCGGGTAGAAAGATGAGCCGCACCGTTGCCTGCAACACACTGACTGCTGCGGAATGTGACGAAGCCATGAAGGGCATCGTCTGCGACCGCTGGCATCCGGTGACCCGTTACGGCAAGGGCAAGAAGGTGCTGGATCTTTCTGAAGCCCCGCAGGCGTACAAGGATATTGAAGATGTGATTTCTGCAGAACGTGATCTTGTGGAAGTTCAAGTCCGTCTGACGCCGCTGGCGGTGATCAAGGGGTGAACGATGTTTTGCCGGATGTGTAATATAGATTCCAAGCTGACCAAACATCACCTGATACCGCGCTGCAAGGATAAAAACAGAATTGGTACTACTGTTGATTTGTGCTGTAATTGCCATACTTTTCTGCACGCAGTGTTTTCAGAAAATTATTTGAAAGAACATTTGAATACGCTGGAAAAGATAATACAGCACCAACAGTGTCAGGATTATTTGATTTGGCGGAAAAAACACCCAACTTTTACCACCAATTCAACTAAAAAGTCAAAAAAAATCACAGCTATCCCATAACTTTTTTATAAA
>JAZSHD010000109.1:0-19904 GCA_045533055.1 Victivallaceae bacterium
CTCTCCGAGCTGGTTGGTTTTGTCAAGGCTAACGGCCTGGCGGAACAGGTGGATATTGACGCTGCTTTCAGTTCCCGCCCGCAGGTGGAAGGCACCATCGGTGTTACCATCGGTGATCTGGTGCTGGATATGGAAGATTACAGTGCTGAATCGCTGGGTCGTGCGATCATTGACGGAGTGAAGGCACTGTAATTTATGAATACGCATAGCAGTACTCTTGATGTGATTGAAATGATAAAAAAACACAATCAGGCTGCATTATAGGACTCTTGCCTCCGGAAGTTGTCAAAAAAAGCACTTCCGGAGGTGTTTTTTCAGCTGTTAAACGGTTGAAAAAAAAGTTTTTGCGTATATATTATATAGTATGTAAATATTATGCCGGCTGTGCAAACAGCGGGCAGGGATTTTTGTTTTTTACAACCATTACCATTAACAACATTGGAGGTTTTCAATGGCTAAAGTCATGCAGACGATCGATGGTAACTACGCCGCAGCGTATGTAGCATACGCTTTCAGCGAAGCCGCCGCGATCTACCCGATCACCCCGTCCTCGACGATGGGTGAGTACGCCGACACCTGGGCAAGCCAGGGTCTGAAGAACATGTTCGGCCAGGTGGTCGAAATCGCAGAAATGCAGTCCGAAGCCGGTGCAGCCGGTGCAGTACACGGCAGCTTGAGTGCCGGTGCTTTGACCACTACTTTTACCGCCAGCCAGGGTTTGCTGCTGATGGTTCCCAACATGTACAAGATCGCCGGTGAAATGCTCCCGACCGTCTTCCATGTATCCGCCCGTGCCCTCGCCGCTCAGTCCTTGTCGATCTTCGGCGACCACTCCGATGTTATGAGCTGCCGTTCCACCGGTTATGCCATGACCAGTGCTGCTTCTATCCAGGAAACCCACGACCTTGCCATCGTTGCCCACTTGGCCACGCTGGAAAGCGAAGTACCGTTCCTGGCTTTCTTCGACGGTTTCCGTACTTCTCACGAAATCCAGAAGATCGAGCTGTTGGACTATGCTGATATGAAGTCCATGCTGGATATGAAGTTTGTGGAACGCTTCCGCAACCGTGCATTGCGTCCGGAAGCTCCCTACGCCAAAATGGCTGCCCAGAACCCTGACGTCTACTTCCAGGGTCGTGAAACTACCAACAACGAATATGCCGCATTGCCCGCCATCGTCCAGAAATACATGGATGTTGTTGCCAAGGCTACCGGCCGCAGCTACCACCTGTTCGATTATGTCGGTGCTGAAGATGCCGAAGATGTGATCGTTGCCATGGGTTCCGCTTGCGAAACTATTGAAGAAACCATCAACTACCTGAACGCCCGCGGCAGCAAGCTGGGTCTGGTGAAGGTGCGTCTGTATCGTCCCTTCGATGCCGCAGCTCTGGTCAACGCTCTGCCCAAGAGCGTCAAACGCATTGCTGTTATCGACCGCTGCAAAGAGCCCGGCTGCCTCGGCGAACCGTTGTTCCTGGATGTGCAGGCTGCTTTGGCAACCACCGGCATCAAGATCATCGGCGGCCGTTACGGTCTTGCCAGCAAAGAATTCACTCCCAGCATGGTCAACGCCATCTACAAGCACCTTGCCGGCAAATGCACCCACAACTTCACCGTGGGTATCAACGACGACAAGAGCAACCTTTCGCTTGCCATTGATGAACAGCTGGTCACTGAACCTGCCGGTTCCACCGCTTGCATGTTCTGGGGTCTGGGCGGGGACGGTACCGTCGGCAGCAACAAGAACTCCATCAAGATCATTGGCGACAACACCGACAAATATGTTCAGGCTTATTTCTCCTACGACAGCAAGAAGTCCGGCGGCGTGACCGTTTCGCACCTGCGTTTCGGCGATGTGGAAATCAAATCTCCTTATCTCATCACCGCTCCCGACTTTGTAGCTTGCCACAACGAAGCCTATGTGGGCCGTTATGACATGCTTGCCGGTATCAAAGAAAACGGCACCTTCCTGATCAATACTTCCAAGAAAGCTGATGAAGTTTTCGCCTCCTTCACCAAGGAAATGCAGGAAGTGATCATCGCCAAGAAGATCAAGGTCTATGCCATCGACGCACTCAAGACTGCTTTGGAAGTCGGCAGTGCCAAGTATGTATCGACCATCATGCAGACCTGCTTCTTCAAACTTGCCGCCATCATTCCGGCCGAAGAAGCCATTGGTCACATCAAGAAGGCGATCGAAAA
Organism: Victivallaceae bacterium; assembly: GCA_045533055.1. Taxonomy (GTDB): domain Bacteria; phylum Verrucomicrobiota; class Lentisphaeria; order Victivallales; family Victivallaceae; genus SIG78. The sequence continues at coordinate 2,203 of JAZSHD010000109.1, forward strand.
GAAATTCAAGAAGAAGGGCGACGAAATCGTTGCCCAGAATATCAAGTGCGTGGATATGGCTTTGGAAGGTCTGGCTGAAATCGCCATTCCTGCTGCTATTACCGAAAGCTATGTAGCACCCAAACTGATCGCCGACGATGCCGGTGATTTTGCCACCAAACTGATGAAGCCGATCCTGCACTTGCAGGGCGACAGCATCCCGGTTTCCGCCATGAGCTTCGACGGCTCCATGCCCACCGGTACCAGTGCTTTGGAAAAACGCGGTATTGCTCCCAGCGTACCGAAATGGGATTCTGCCAAGTGTATCCAGTGCAACCAGTGCGTTATGGCTTGCCCCCACGCTGCTATCCGTGCCAAACTGGTCAAAGAAAGCGATCTGGCCGGCAAGCCCGCTACCTTTGAAACCGTTGCTCCCAAGGGCGTGAAAGAACCCGGTCTGGTCTATCGCATGCAGGTCTATGTGGAAGACTGTACCGGTTGCGGTGTCTGTATTGAAACCTGTCCTGCCAAGGAAAAGGCTCTCTCCTTCAGCCCGCTGGCTGCCGAACGCGCTGCCGGTCAGAACGAAAACGAAAAATTCTTCGAAGCCCTGCCCGACAATGTCACCGGTGGTGTCAGCACTGATACCGTCAAGGGTTCCCAGTTCCTGAAGCCCTACTTTGAATTCAGCGGTGCTTGTGCCGGTTGCGGCGAAACACCTTATGTCAAACTGGTAAGCCAGCTCTTCGGTAACCGCATGGTGGTTGCCAATGCTACCGGTTGCTCCTCCATCTACGGCGGCAGCTTCCCCAGCTTGCCCTACTGCAAAGACAAGGCCGGCCGCGGTCCCGCATGGGCCAACAGCTTGTTTGAAGACAACGCTGAATACGGCTACGGTATGCGTATGGCTATTGATACCAACCGTGCCCAGCTCCGCAACAATGTGGAAGCTCTGTTGGAAAAAGCCGGTGACTGCAAGTGCGAAATCAAAGCTCTGCTCGCCAAGGGTATCGAACTTTGGAACAGCACCGATGCCGAAGCTATCGCCAATCAGGATGCCATTAAGGCCGCATTGCCCGCAGCTATTGAATCCGCTGCCTGCCCGGAAGGCAAAGCCATCCTTACCAAGATCGCAGAACTTGCCGACTACTTCGTGGACAAGAGTTTGTGGATTTTCGGCGGTGACGGCTGGGCATACGATATCGGTTACGGCGGTTTGGACCATGTTGTGGCCCAGAAGCGTAATGTAAACATTCTGGTACTGGATACTGAAGTGTACTCCAACACCGGCGGTCAGGCCTCCAAGTCCACCCCCATCGGTGCAGTGGCTCTCTTTGCCAACGCCGGTATGGAACAGACCAAGAAGAATCTGGGCTTCATGTGCATGAGCTACGGCAATGTCTATGTGGCAAGCATCTGTATGGGTGCCAACCGCCAGCAGGCTTTGACCGCTATCAAAGAAGCTGAAGCTTACAATGGTCCTTCCATCATCCTGGCTTACGCTCCCTGTATTGCCCACGGTATCAAGGGCGATATGCGTATGAGCCAGAACGAAGCTAAAAAGGCTGTGGATGCCGGTTACTGGCCGCTCTATCGCTACAATCCGGCCAACGCCGAAGCTCCGTTCAAGTGGGAAACCAAAGAAGCTACCGGCAGCTTCCAGGACTTCATCCGCGGCGAACGCCGTTACGCCAGCTTGACCAAGACCAATCCTGCCAACGCCGAAGAACTCTTCGCCAAGGCAGAAGCGGACTGCAAGCGTCGTATGGACTTCTTCAAGAAGCTCGGCGAAGTGATGAAATAATTTTCATTGCCAATCAAAAAGGCGTGGTTCAAACGAACCACGCCTTTTTTTGTTGTTCTGTTCCCAATAAGGGTCGGTACTTGAGGAGGATAGAAAAATACTTTTTACCGGAGGAGTTTTTTGTCAGATCGGATAATCTTGAAAATCAATCTGCAGAAAAGCTCAAAGTTCATCTTCGGCAAAAAACTTTTTGATCAGCAGTGCGATTTTAAGATCGTACTGCATGGGGTCATGCGGCACATGAGTATATACCGTACTTTTTGCATCCGGAGCATGGGCCGAAAAACTCTCCACCAAACCATCGGCAGACTTGCTCAAAAAGAGTTTACCCGGCCAGTGTGCATTGTTTATGCCGATAATTGTATAGATCGATAAACCATCTATCTCCGGAGTGGTGATCGTTTTTCGAGCAGAAGTTTTCAACGCATGCAGCGGCTTCCATATCTTCCCAGTGCCGGGGAAGCGTAATGCTATATCGGCAAGTTTGCTTCCCAGATGGGGGGTTCCCACGCAAACCAGCTTCCGGGCATTGGCTGGTTTGAACTTTTGCAAATATTCACGGGCAAGCAAGCCGCCCATACTGTGACCGGCAATGTAGAGTTTTTCGTATTTTTCCGGGTGGGCAGCGGCGATATTTTTGCTTAACACACTCAAACATTCTTCAAAACTGGAGTATGTGGTCGGCAAGTCGGGAGTCAGAATATTGGAGTATTGCCCCGATAAACTTTTTTTCCAGAACTGCATATCTTCTGCCCCGCGGCAAAAACCGTGGATCAGAACAACCAGTGTATCAGAATTCATACATTCTTCCGCTGTTCGGCAGCTACATCGTTGATGATGTCTGCCAAGTCATGTTCCGGCTGCCAATTTATCAATGCTTTGATCGCCCGGGTATCCGGACGGCGGCGAAGCATATCTTCAAAGCCCTGCTCGTAAGCCTGTTCGTAGGGTATGAGCTCAATGCGGGAACTGCTGTTAAGCTGTTTGACTACCTGTTGAGCCAGCTCCATGATTGATACCGGCGAAGTGCCGCCGATATTATAGATCTTGCCCACCGATTCCGGACAATCCGCCAAAGCCAGCAATGCCCGCACTGTATCAAACACATGGCAGAAGCAGCGGCTCTGTTCGCCGGAACCGTAAACCTTCAACGCCTGCCCGCTCAACGCCGCCTGCACGAAACGGGGTATCACCATGCCGTACTGTCCGGTCTGGCGGGGGCCGACGGTGTTGAAAAACCGCACAACTGTACCCGGAAGAGCCATATTCCGGTGATATGCCATCAGATAAAATTCGTCCAGCAATTTACTGCAGGCGTATGACCAGCGGGAGCGAACGGGACAACCGATCAAGAGATCGTCGTTTTCATTGAATTCCGGATTGGCAGACTTGCCGTAAACCTCGCTGGTGGAAGCCAATATCACCCGTTTGTGATATTTGGCAGCCAGTTCCAGCACCCGGGCAGAACCTTCCACATTGGTTCGGATGGTGCGAACCGGATCATGCACCACCAGTTCTACGCCCACGGCGGCAGCAAGGTGGTAGATCACATCGCTGGCAGCAATGATTTTTTCCAAATCGGCAGTCAAAAGCAAATCATCTTCCACAACCGTTAAATTGCTGTTATTACGGACATTGGCAAGGTTGCGTGGCGAACCGGTGGAGTAATTATCTATCACCACCACTTTATGCCCTGCGGCAAGCAGTTTCTCGGTCAGATGACCGCCAATAAATCCGGCACCGCCGGTAATCAGAAAATTCATAATCCTTACCTGCTGTTATCTGTTTTTGCTGTGAAAAAACAAACGCTTCAAAGCTTCAACCGGGCCGCTTAACACATAAAGCGTTATTACAGTAAAAATCGCATATTCACGGAAAATCGCCACTGCAAACAGCAGCACGATCAATACCATGATCTTTACAGTCTGATTGTTTTTGCGGGTCAGCAGCCATTTTCCCAAATGCCGATAAGGCAGCGGACTGACCATCAGGAAGCCCAGCACGGCCGCATATACCGGCAGCACCATCACCCAATTCTTCAAATCAAGATCACATGCCCGCATGGCAAGCAGTACGCTGACGATCGCCGCCGCCGCTCCGGGCGAAGGCAACCCGTGAAAGACATCGCTGTCGCCGGTGTGTTCCATGGCTTTTACATTATATGTGGCAAGCCGCAGTGCAGCCCCGCCCACATAAACAGCACACAACAAATAAGTTATTCTGACCCCCCAGGTAGTTTGTACCCCCTGCAGCCAGTGGGTGGAAACCGCCATCAGCACCGCCGGAGCCACACCAAATGTCACCATATCTGCCAGAGAGTCCATTTGCAAACCGATCATACTTGTAGCATTGAGCATTCTGGCAGCAAAGCCGTCAAGCACATCAAAAACCATTGCTCCGAGGATAATCAAAGAACTTACCAATACAACATCATAAATATTTGTGGAGCTTTCATAAACGCTCAAAGTCCAGAGTATTGAAGCAAACCCGCACCAGGAGTTACAGAGCGTAAGCGTGTTGGGCAGCCAGCGTAAACTGCGTTTGGTTTTAGCTGCAAAGTCTGTTCTGCGAATGACTTTGCGGCGGCGATACGGTGTGTGACTGTGTCGGTTATTCATAAATCAATCCACCTTTTTGAGCTTGGCTATCACGGAACTGCCGCCGCTGACTTTATCGCCGGGTTTTACAAGAATTTCAAAGCTGTCATCCACCGGCAGATAAAGCTCGGTACGGCTGCCGAATTTGATCATACCGTAAATCTTACCCCGCTTGAGCAAAGTACCGGGCTCCACCGGACAGACGATCCGGCGGGCGATGGCTCCGGAGATCTGCCGGATAGCCATGGGGAAAGTTTTACCTTCGCAGGAGGCTTTGCCGGCAATGGTCATAGCTTCGTTTTCTCTGGCACAATCGGGATTGCGGGCGTCAAGGTATTTACCTTCGCGGTAATGCTTGGAGACCACTTGCAGATCTGCCGGTGCACGGTTGACATGCACACTTAAAACCGAAAGGAATATGCCGATACGCAACGCCTTGCCTTCAAAAGGTGCCTGATCAAAATCTTCCACCACAGTTATATCACGCACCGTACCGTCGGCAGGACTGACAAGCAGCGTAACATCTTCCGGCAGCTTACGCCGGGGGTTGCGGAAAAAGAAAGCTATGAACCCGTAAACGAGCAGGATAAAAATTCCGGGGATCACCCCCAGATACAAATTTACATACTTTGCCAGAAACCAGCACCCAGCCAGCAAAATCAAAGCGATCAAACCGCCGCCGCCCCATTCGCGGATACCATAATGTGTAAGAGTCATAAATATACTTATCCTTATTTTTTATCAAAATTAAACAGTTATTCAGAGCCGAAACTCAGGTAATGCAAATTGCACACCTAATTAAATTATTGCATTTTTGCAAAATTGCAACTATTTGGAGTTTACTTTTTCAAATAGAGTGCTATTTTTTATAGAAATATATGTGAATATAGAGTAAAACTCCGGAAAATCAGATTTTTCGGCAAAAATATGGAAAGCACTTTTTATGTCAGGCACAGTTAGATCCATGCGGCTGCAAGTCGCTGTTTTCGGCAGAACCAATACCGGGAAATCCAGTTTTATAAACCTTCTGGCAGGTCAGGATGTGGCAATCACCAGTTCCATCGCCGGAACAACTACCGATACTGTGGAAAAAGCCATGGAGCTTGCCCCCATCGGCCCCATACTGCTCATTGATACTGCCGGTCTGGATGACAGCACCGCTTTGGGCGAAGCACGCATAAAACGCACCAACAAGGTTTTTGACCGTGCCGATATAGCCATATTGGTCACTACCCCCAATGTATGGGGCGAAACTGAAGAACTTGTAGCTCAAAGTGCCGCATTGCACAAAATAAAACTCATTACTGTAATCAACAAATGCGATACAGCAAAGTTGGCAAGTGATTTTCTTAAACTTGCGGCAAGCAAATCTGCCGCAGTTCTGCAAACCATTGCCCTGCCCGGGGCTGACCGGGCAGCAACCGTCAACGACTTCCGCAATGCTCTCTTGAAAAATCTGCCGGAAAGTTTTATGCAAATGCCGCCGCTGGCAGGAGATTTGCTCAAACCGGGGGATTTGGCGGTGTTGATCGTGCCGCTGGATATAGCCGCCCCCAAAGGCAGATTGATCCTGCCGCAAGTTCAGGCCATACGGGATATACTTGACCACAACGCCATGACTCTGGTGGTCAAAGAAGATCGCTATCCGGAACTTATCCGACAGATCACGCCCCAACCGGCACTGGTTATCTGCGACTCGCAAGTGGTGAAAATGATGATTGAAAATACGCCACCTGATATACCATGCACCACATTTTCGGTGCTCTTTTCAAGATTGAAAGGCGACACAAAAATCTTTATGCAGGGCTGTCGTGCCATAAAAGAGCTGCAGGATAATGATAAAGTTTTGATTGCCGAAGCCTGTACCCACCACCCCACCTGCGAAGATATTGGCAGAGTAAAACTCCCGATGCTGCTGCAGAAAGCCACCGGCAAAAAGCTGGATTTTACTTTTGCCCCCGGTCGGGATTACCCGGAAAATATTCAGGATTTCAAGCTCATAGTCCACTGCGGCAGCTGTATGCTGAACCGGAAGGAAACTCTCTGGCGGATCGAGTGTGCAGTAAAAAATAATGTTCCGATAACCAATTACGGTATGGCAATATCCTGGTGCCAGGGAGTGCTGGATAAAGTGCTGATTCCGGAATAATTCAGTTTTTTTGAGCTTTTTTGCCACTGTGCACTTGAAAAGTTTATAAAATTCTGTTAAATTGTATAAGAGTAAATTTAAGTAACAGCCCTTTTGAAGAAAAAGAAGATCATGGCGGGTAATCAGGCACAACATTTTTTTGCAGTCGATGATGTCTTTGCCAGCTATACCATAGTCCAGTTCTGCGGCAGCGGAGCCTACGGCGAGGTATATTTGGCAGAGGATATTACGCACAAACTTGTTGCACTCAAAGTGATCCCTATTTCCAGCGGCAGCGATGTCTGGCAGTTGGAACTTATAGGCTTGCGGCACTATCGGCAGAGTATTGAAAATTACAAATCACTTATCGAGGTAATGCATGTAGGAGAAACTGAAAATTTCTTCTATTACACCATGGAAGCTGCTGACAATATGCTGCATTGCGACCCGACCGAAGAATATGAAGCCGATACCCTCGCCCACCGGTTGGAACGCAGCGGCAGACTTGAACCGGAAAAAGTTCTGGAGCTGGCAAACAATCTGCTTGATGCACTTGAAAATCTTGCCGAATGTGACCTGGCACACCGGGATATCAAACCGGCAAATATTGTATTTGTCAACGGTCAGCCCAAGTTAAGCGACATCGGGCTTATTTCCAATACGGGGGTGCGTTCAAAAATCGTTGGCACATTGGAATATCTGCCGCCGGAAATCGCCGATGGCGACCCGGTGGGGTATGGTCATGATTTATACAGTCTGGGTAAAGTGCTTTATTGTGCCTTGACCGGACTCTTGCCGGAGAATTTTCCGGAAGTACCGATAACTGTACCGTTGCGGGCTTGGCGGCAATTCAAAAATGTTCTGCTTAAAGCTTGTTCGCCGGATCCCCGGAACCGTTTTTTTACCCCAGCGGATTTCCGGGCGGCATTGCCGGCGTCGATCAAAGAAACAACTTTTATTGATGAAGAGCTGGAAAATCTCCGCAGCTACCGGAAACAACACCCCATAGCATGGCGTTTGAGTCTTATATCGGTTACTCTGGTATTTATGGCAATGGCGTTGAGTTTTATTCTGGCAATGAACTATAAACACAATTTGAAAATAGAACGGAAAAACCGGATCGACTTTATTTACCGCACTATTGATTTTTTGAACGATCAAGCCGTGCATATAAACCGTATCGCCGCCATAACCGGCAAAACAGCACGGGCAAGAGAGTTGGAAACCATTGCAGAAATGGCAGCCAATGCCCGTACCGCCGGAGATTTGGATACCACTGAACGCTATTGCCGGCTGGCTGATGCCAAGCTGCGTTTATGGGGCGAAGAAGAGTATCAGTCGTTAGAGAAGGCTTTTGCTGATATTCCGGAGCAATCAGGAGAACTGTTCAAAGTATTGACCGCATATAGAAATTTTCAGTCCACCCCGCTGTTCGCCAATTTAACGGAAGTTTCAGCATTAAATCTGGACACATCAATAGCGGTGCTTCAAAGCAAACTGACCGAAAAATGGGCGGGGCCGATCCCGGGAGAAGTATGGAGTTTTCCGGGGCTGCCGGATTTGGATTTCAAATACATTCCAGCCGGAGGTCTGCCGGGAGAACCTGCTGCTGCTTATTGGATAGCGGACTGCGAGGTTACAGGCCGCCTGATTAATAAGGTAATGCCCAACAGCGGCTTTACAACAAACAACGATGACCTTCCGGCTACCGGGCTTTCCTGGAACGATCGGATAGATTTTTGCCGGAAACTTACCAATAAAGCACACAAGCAGAAATTACTGCCGGAAAATTACATAATTCGCATGCCATACTTTTCGGAATGGAACTTTGTTCTGCAAGGGGCATGGACCAGTGCCGGAAGTTTTATTTACGAAAATACCAATGTCAAGGATTTTGCCTGGTATGGCGGCAACAGTATGTATCGACCGCACAGAGTCAAGCAGCTTGCGGGTGGAACTTTAGAGGTTTACGATCTGATCGGCAATGTTGCAGAAAGTGTTTTACAACGCCCGACTCAGCCGGGCTCTCCGATACAGCTGCTGAACTGCGGAGCAAGTTTCCGCGACCGCCGGGTAAGCAATATAGTCAGCAAAAAATATGATATTGAGCTGTTGAAAAACAAATGGAGCGGATTCCGGATTGTAATTGCCCACGGCTCCATGGATTATTTCGATAAAAATTGGTACACCGGCAACAGTCATATCATAAAATATAACCTTGACCAATACGAAATTTTAGGCAATTTGAATTGCCGCTGGCAAAAACATACAGCTATTCTATGGAGCGAACTTCTGGGGTGCAAACCGGTAATATTGCAAAACGATAAATTGCGGAAAAAACTCTTCCGATCCAGCAGCAAACTCCAGGAATTGCCCTTAATAACATCAGCAGTATACAGTCACGAAGCGTGGCAATGGCAGGATAAAACCCCGCTTGGCAGCAGCGGCTGGCTTAACGATCGCGACAATGGCGAATTCAGCTCTATTGTCTGGGATCATGGTTTCTGGCGTGGTATCCCCAGCACTGAAACCGCCCCTTTGATGATGATCAAATACAGCGGCAACAAACCGCTTTCGCAGTTGACAACGATCAAATCTGAACTGATTTTATCCAAGTTTTCACTGAAGGGTAAAAAATTTTTCCTTTTACAGGCTCCCGTTGATTGGTACACCGCCAAACGCCTGGCAGAACTCTCCGGCGGCAGATTGGCAGTTCCGGAAAATTCAGCAGAACTGGCAGTGTGGGTAAAAAAACTCAGGCCACATAAAAAACTGCGGATCGCCTTGGGAGGGTACAGAAAAAACGGCAAATGGCACTGGCTGGACAATACAGCCGGCCCCCAAAAGCTGCAATCCGATCAAACATACAGCAATATTTCGCTGAACAACCGTTTTATGGCTCTATGCAACGGTAAGTTACGCAATACCATTGAGTTTGACGCATTCCTCTGCGAAGTCAAATAACTTTTTCAGCGGGGCATAAGCACCACAGTACTGCCTTGTGATACCCGAACAGCAACCTGCAAAGGTATCCAGCTGGGCGGTATTTCATGATCGCCCCAGGAGTTGCTTACTGCCACTTCTTCAGTAAGTTCATTATAACCGATTATCAAACACATGTGGCCGTTGCCGCCACGGGATATCTTGATTTTTTTATTCTTCTTTGCCCAAGCTTGCGGAGATTCTGCCTGCGGCCGCAGCTGTTTGCTTTTCATCCGCAGGGCTTCATATTCAGGATTGGAAAACATACTCCAGAATATGGGGATCCCCCTGTCTATATACTTTTTCACCATTTTCATCCGGACATCTCCGTTGGAAGCCATCTTCAAGCCGGATTTCCGGCAAGCCGAGGATATACCTCTGAACATAGCCCGGGAACTGGTTCCGCCTCCTCTGTTGGTATTGCCTGCATCGGCAAGCTGGTGCATATTTATATTGTCTATACCATAATACCGCAGCACACGCTCCACGGTTGCCGGTACACAGTAACCTTTATTGCCCTGATTGACCATGGGAATATTTTTTATGTAAACATCTCCGAAAATTGTCGATGAAACATTGTTGAGTATATCAGTTTCACTGGCTGCGGTCTGTTTATTTTGTTTACCGCTGCTGCCTGATTGGGTTGCAAAAGATATGTGTAAAGCAACAAATTCGCTGCTGGCATATTCAAGAACAATTTCTGCTTTATTGGCAATACTCCACTTTTTGGCATCGTTCTGCATTTTCCGATGACCATACTCTGAACTTCTGGGCTCCCCACCCAAAACGGATATTTTCTTTTCCAGACTACGGGCGGTATTGCGGATAACCTTCCGTATCCTTCTGTCTTCAACATTATCACCTTTATTAGCAAAAAATATATCTATAACTGTAAGGTTGCCGGAAATATCATAATTTGCCCTTATTTCGTGTGGAGTCGAATCCAATATCTTAAATCGTGGTACGGCTGTACGCAGCTCGTTACTGCCCCGGAAAAACAATCGGCAATTCCGCCGCATAGTTTGTTCAAACTCCTGCCGCTGCCATTGATAATTTGCATTGAAAAAAGGAACTCCAAAAAGTTTGTTCCACGCTTCATACTGCGAATACACAGGTAAAGCAAGTAAAAAAATGAAAATAAAAAATAAACAAATCTTACAAAAAAATACTTTCATAAACACCCCGGTCAAAAAAATTTGTTCCTTTGAAATTACCTTCTTTGACCATAATTTATTGTTAAAACAAATTTTTTCAAAAAAAATCTTGAAAAATATTTGCATTTTGAAAAAATAGCGATAACTTAATTATTGTAATGATTACAAAGTAACAATCATTACAAACAAGTTAAAAATAAAATACCCCTAACGAAAGGAATAGAAAAATGAAGTATGTGTGTCAGATCTGCGGTTATGTTCATGAAGGCGACAACGCTCCGGAAGCCTGCCCCCAGTGCAAAGCTCCTGCCAGCAAATTCACTGTTCAGGCGGATAACGGCGGCGAAATCAAATTTGCCTGCGCACACATGATCGGCGGTCACGATGATATCGACTGCGAAGTCCGTGAAGGCTTGAAAGCCAACTTTATGGGCGAATGTACTGAAGTAGGTATGTACCTTGCCATGAGCCGTCAGGCAGATCGTGAAGGCTATCCGGAAATCGCCGAAGCATTCAAGCGTTATGCCTTTGAAGAAGCCGAACACGCAGCCAAGTTTGCTGAACTCCTGGGCGAAGTCCTGACTTCCAGCACCGAAAAGAATCTGCGGATGCGTGTGGAAGCCGAAACCGGTGCCTGTGCCGGCAAGTTCGATATTGCCAAGCGTGCCAAGGAATTGGGCTACGACGCAATTCATGATACCGTCCACGAAATGAGCAAAGACGAAGCCCGCCACGGTGCCGGTTTTGCCGGACTGCTCAAGCGTTACTTCGGCAAATAATCAAAAAATTGTAAAGTTCCTGCCGTATATGCTCCAAAAAGTGTATACGGCAGAAGACCGCAAAAGATATCATTACGGAGAAAGATCATGCACGATACAGTTTCATATTTGCGTGAACTGGGCTTGACCCCCTCCCCGCAAAGGGTAACGATTTACAATTTTCTGCGTAATAACCCGGTTCACCCGACAGTTGATACTATTTACAATGCGGTTATTCAGGAGCTGCCGACTATTTCCCGCACCACAGTTTACAATACAGTAAAACGGTTGTCTGCTGCCGGTGCAGTGCAGGAAGTTATTATCGAAGACGGCGAGCTGCGCTACGATGCAAACATGTCCGATCACGGGCATTTTAAGTGTATGAAATGCGGCAAAGTCTACGATTTATTTCCTCCGGAAAATACTCCGCTGGTCAACAAGATCCACGGCTTGCCGGAGAAATTCCAGGTTTTGCGGCTCCATTTGTGCTGCCGCGGCTATTGCAGCGATTGCAGCGATTAAAAACGGTTTGTTCCGGTAATATAAAGTGTGATGCAGAAAACTATGCATCACACTTTTTTTATTTTGTAAATGCTGTATTTACGGATATTTGCAATATGTTAGAAAAATCTAATTGCTATTTTCCTGACTTATGCTATATTAATAACATTAGTTTTTTTCATATCCTCATTAACGGGATGGGATATGGCATATAAGCCGGACAATATTGTCCACACAACCAAGGAGAGATCACTATGAATCCATGGATTCAGAGAGGTACTGCCGTGCTGCTTACTGCCGGAGCGTTGAGTTTCGGTACCACGGCACAAGCCGAACCGAAGGTGCAGAAGATCACTTTCATCGAAGACGATGCCCAGAAAAATATGGCGTCAAAAATCTACATCTTAAAACACACCAAAGCCGCCGATCTGCTGCCCTTTGTGCGTAATGCCGTAGTGCGTTACTGCAAAGAATCAAATGTGTCGTCAATGTACGACGGCGAACGCAACCGCCAGATACTGATGGTATCCACCGGTATCAACATGATCCCTTATGTAGACCAGATCGTTGCCGCCCTTGACCGGAACAGCAAATTTGATAAATACTCCAACATTCTGGGCAGCGGCATTGCAGTCGGCACCTACCAGCCGAACTTCCGTGCCAATCAGAACATGGTTGACATCATGACCCAGGGCGAAGTTTACAGCGGTTATCAGGATGCCCGTGTCTATCTTGATGAAAAACGCAACATGTTCTATTTCAAAGATACTCCGTCGCAGGTAGCCAGAATCAAGCGTAAACTTGCGTGGCTGGATAAAGAAATACCCCAGTCCCGTTTGGAGCTGACTATTTACGAAGTGCGTGACAGTGATCTTAAAGATGTCGGTATAGATTATCTGGCATGGAAAAACGGTCCCGGCATGAACCTTTTCAGCGTCGGCTACGAAGCCTTGAGCGTGCGTGCGGCCGAGAAAATCATCGAAACCTTTGCCGAAAGAGGCATGGAACTTGCCAGCAATGCAACCTATGGCTTTGGCGGTATTTACACAGCACCGGCATTTGACATGAGCTTTATCCGCCTTTTGCAGCAGAATGGCAAAGCTGTTGTCAGCAGCACTGCCAGCGTATTGGTCAGCAATGTGCCGGGCAAAACCTTCAGCGTGGCGTTTGCTCCTGAATACCAGAATATAACCAAAGATGAAGATCACACCTCCGCAGTGGCGATCGGCGGCGACGCTTCTCTGCAAGCTGATATTTCCAATGCGGTCATTACCGCCGGTAAAAATGGTACGGTAAACTTCAGCTATACCATTACCAACAATAATGTTGTGGAACGCAACAATCTGGGTGCAGAGCTTTCGGAAGCCGAAACCTTTTCTGCCAGTGCAACTCTGCCCTTCAACGAAGAACGCATTCTGGCGGTTTGGAACCGTACCAGCGATGTTGAGCAGACCATCGGTATACCGGTGCTTTGCGAACTGCCGATCCTCAAATACATTTTCGGGACTACCACCAACAATACCGAAATCACCCGCTGCATTGTAACAGTGCGTGCAGTGCCGGTGGTTTACAACGAAAACCTCGCCCCGGGAGCTGTTGCCGAATTCGACAAGCTCTGCTCAAAGTAAATTGGAAAGGTACTCTTGATTATGAATAAATATATTACCACTGCTTGCACGGCAGCACTGCTTGCCGGAGCAAATGCTTTTGCCGGTTCTGCGGCAGCTCCTTACGACAACAGCCGTATTGACGCCCGGCTCAATGTAACGGTCAAAGAAAATACCGATGTGGTGCACTTTGTCCGCGATAATGCCGACCCGAATGTTATTACCAAAACCTATCAGATCAAATATGTTGATCCCTACGAACTGCGTACCTATCTGCGTAAGATGGTGCAGACCCGTAAAGTCAACGGCGACAACACAAATGTTGACGCTGTGACCTTTACCGACGGCACCAGCATACTTTTGATCTCGGCAGAAGATTACCGTTTCAACGATACGCCTAATGCCCAGGGCTTTGACAGCATTGTCAAAACTCTTGACAAGCCCAAACTGATCTCCCGCCCCGGTCGGAATACCTATGTGTATTCGCCCAAATACCGTTCTTCGCAGGAAGTTATGAATATGGTAAGTTTGGTCGGAGCCAACGAAGTTGACCTTACCATGGGCAACCCCGGCGGCAGCGATGTGCTGGTCAACGATCCGGGCTTAAACCTGATATTCTTTACCACTGCACCGTTTTCGCACAGAACGATCATGAATGTACTTAATGACTACGATAAACCCTATCAGCAGGTGCGTGCAAAAGTTACAGTCTACGAATTGTATGCTGAAAACGACACCAAGCTGGGTTTGGACTTTCAGGCGTGGAAAAACAATGACGGCATCGATCTTTTCAGTGCCGGCGGCAGATTCTCCCGCAATCACAATGGCGTGGAATTGGTAAATGGTGCCAAGTTCAACAAAACAACCTATTTCCAGTTCAACCCAAAATGGAACACCAAGTATATTGACTTTTTGACCAGCAAAGGCAAAGCTAAAGTCGTACATACTTCGGAATTGACTTTGCGGAACAACACCCCCGGGGTCATCAGCAAAACCACCCAGGTATTTGCCGCAAAAAGCACTCCTGCTGACGATATTGAATATCAGGCAGCCTATACCTCCGGCACTGTCGCCAACGGTTCAGTGGTCGGTAAAGACTTCAAAGGCCGGGATATTACCATAAATACCGTTGCTTACGAAAATCCTGAAGCTATGGAAGATGCAGAATTTGTTGCTCCTGCCGATGCAGTGGTAACTGTTTCCAAAGCCGGTAAAGATGACAACTTGCGTTATAAGCTGCGTTTGGATAAATATGGCAAAACCGGTTTTATGATCAACGGCAAAGTTGTTGGCAAACAAGTCGAAGCGGCGATGATCGCTCCGGCACTTGAAGCAAGCCTCAACTACCGCAATATTGGTCATCAGCGGGGCAATAAGATCAATTTGGAAGCTTCAGATAACTTCGGGTTCAACATTGAACTTACCCCTTCGATCAACACCCAAGCTACCCAGCTCAAGGTAAAGATCGAAAACTCCTCGTTGATCGGCTACACTTCCAACGGCAGTCCCCGCATCCAGAAGGGTGCAGTTATCGATACAGATTTCATGATCTCCAACGAAGGCACCAAGCTGGTCATTGGCGGCATTGAAAAACGCAGTGTGGTAAGTGTTTCTGGCGGTATTCCGATTCTGAAAGATCTGCCGCTTCTGGGCTGGATCTTCTCGACTGAAACCGAAGCCACCAAACGCTCGCAGCTGCTGGTGGTAGCCGAAGTGCTGCCCGATACCGCAGCTGATAAACATGCTGATACCATCAAGGCGATCAAAAACAAACTCACCGAAGCCGGAGAAAGCAATACCTTCGGCTATCGCCAATACCTGATCGACTCTGACCGGTAAAAAACAACAGCGAAAAGCCCTGCCCGCCAGCAGGGCTTTTTTTTGCAACAATCCTTTGGGAATACTTGTCCAAACCTCCGTAACAAGGAGGTTTTTATGGAACAGTATACCAACGACAAACTTACCACCAATTTCGGCTCTCCCGTTGCCGATAATCAAAACAGCCGCACAGCGGGTCCCCGGGGGCCGCTTTTGATGGAAGATGTGAATCTTCTGGAAAAACTTGCCAATTTAAACCGCGAAGTCATTCCGGAACGGCGGATGCATGCCAAAGGTGCCGGAGCTTACGGAACCTTTACCGTTACCCATGATATAACCGATTACACCTGTGCGGATATTTTCAGTGAAATCGGCAAAGTCACCGAGGTTTTTGTAAGGTTTTCCACCGTTGCGGGGTTCCGGGGTGCCGCCGATGCCCAGCGGGACATCCGGGGGTTTGCAGTAAAATTCTACACCCAGGAAGGAAACTGGGATCTGGTGGGCAACAATACTCCGGTTTTCTTTCTGCGGGACGGCAACCACTTTTCCGACCTTAATCATGTAGTCAAAAAATCCCCTGCCAGCGGCTTGCACAGTCCGGCTGCCAACTGGGATTTCTGGACAAGTCTGCCCGAAGCCCTGCATCAGGTAACGATCACCATGAGCGACGACGGTATTCCGGCAAGTTACCGCAATATGCACGGCTTCGGAAGCCATACTTTCAGCTTTTACAATCACCGGAAACAGCGGACATGGGTCAAGTTTCACTGGATCTGTCAGCAGCCCATCAAGTTCCTCACCGACGAAGAAGCCTGTATGCTTTGCGGCAAAGATCCCGACAGCCATATACGCGATCTTTACGACGCCATCGCCCGCAGCGAATACCCCCGCTGGCAGCTTTGCGTGCAGCTTATGAGTGAAAAAGAAGCCCGGTATTTCAGATACAATCCATTCGATCTGACTAAAGAGTGGTACACCGATGAGTTTCCCCTGCACCCGGTGGGCATGCTTGAACTTAATTGCAATTACCGCAACTATTTTGCCGAAGTTGAGCAATCTGCCTTCAATCCTGCCAACATCGTCCCCGGAATCGGTTTTTCGCCGGATAAAATGCTGCAAGCCCGGCTCTTTGCTTACGGTGATGCCCAGCGTTACCGGCTGGGGGTAAATCACCACCTGATCCCGGTCAACAAAGCCCGCTGCCCGGTCAACGGCTACTCCCGGGACGGCTTTATGCGGACTGACGGCAATTATTATGAAAAAATCAGTTACGAACCCAACAGCTACGGTGCCTGGCAGGAACAGCCGGAAAAAGCTATGCCTCCTACCCCGGTGGACGGCAACGGCGACAACTACGATTTCCGCACCGACGACGATGACTACTTCACCCAGCCGGGCAACCGTTTCCGCACTATGAGCGTTGAGCAGAAAGAACGGCTCTTTGCCAACACCGCCCGCAGCATGGAAGGTGTGCCGGAGTTTATCAAACAAAAGCACATCAAGCACTGTTTTATGGCAGATCCGGAATATGGTTTGGGCATTGCCAATGCTTTGGGTATGGAGTGCATTTTATGAAAAAATTCCATTTCACCATGACCGAGCTGTTGGTAGTCATAACCATCGTTTGTCTGCTTGCGGGGTTTCTGCTGCCGGCTTTAAGCAGCGGCATCAACCGGGCAAAACTGGCAGGCTGCGGCAGCAATCTGCGGCAAATCGGGCAGTGCGTTCAGTTTTATTGTGCCGATAACAACGGAGTTATACCCAATATAATACCGGGTATGGAAGCCAACTCCATTCCGGTAATCCGGCTGCCCAACAACATGGTGCTGGCTCTGGGCAGACTTATGACTGCGTACATAGAATCAGCATATATTTTCGGCTGTCCGGATTCGCCGGGATACACCCCCGAAGATGTGGAAAATCTATGGCAAAGTACCCCCATGGTCTGGACAGCATATCTTTACCGGGGCGAGAGCAACAACTTTTCCAAACTCCTCAATGCTCCCGAAAATTTAACTAAAGCGTACATTATGGACTTTGCATGCATAACCAATCAGGGCGAACAGTTTGCACCGCACAACTATCTGGCAGTAAATATTTTATATCCGGATTGCCATATAGAAAACCGCCCCAACAGCAAAAAGCCTTTTCAACACTACACTGCCCAAGCTGCCCGCCACGGCGAAATCACTCCCGACTGCACCAAATTATGGCAGCACGCCGACCAAGTGCAATAAAATTTAGCTCTGTTCCCAATAAGGGTCGGTACTTGAGAAGGGGGAAAAGACCTTTTGAGGAAAGGTCCTTTTCCCCCTCCTCAAACTCCACCCCCTTTTTCCAAACCTTTTCCCGGCATTTATCTATTTGCTCTGCA
>JAZSHD010000181.1:0-5207 GCA_045533055.1 Victivallaceae bacterium
GCCATAGCCCCTTTGGCACCGCCTAAAATACTGCCCCAGCACAAACCGTTCCATGCACCTTTCCAACCCATAAGCTGTACTCCTTTTTGCTTGTGATCTATATGTTTTTCCGGCAATCTCCCGCACTGCCGATGTTGGCAGTACGGGAGGATTTATCTTCAGAAACCCATCTTGCTTACAACATTGCCCAGTCCTTTGAAAGAGCTGTTGGCTTTTTTGCTGGCAATTTCGGTTTCCAATGCTTCAATGACTTCCATATTGGTAAGGTTCTTATCGTCAAGGTAAAAGAACTGCTGACGCACATTGCGGAAATCGCTGGGAGTCATAGTATCAATGGCAAACAACGCCTCTTTTTCGCTTTCGGTAAGCTCCGGCATACCTAAAGCTTTGGTAAAATAGGTGTTGAAGAAAATCTCCTTGCCTTCATTGGTGAGGTAATCAAAGTGCAAGCGGAAACTGAAGCGGCGCAGTGCCGCCGGATCCAGCTTCTGAATGAGATTGGTACCTACAATGAAGATGCCTTTGAACTTCTCCATCTCGGCGAGCAGAGTGTTGACCTGACTTACTTCCCAACTGCGGATGGCACCTTCCCGGCTGGAGAGCAAACTGTCCACCTCGTCAATGAACAATATCTCGTCATTCTTCTGGGCTTCGGCAAACGCCGATGCTATACGCTGTTCCGTGCCGCCCACATAGGCGTTGAGCAGATCGCTGGCGTTCTTGACCGAAAGTTTTTTGTTGAGCTCCCGAGCCAGATACTTGACGAATTCAGTCTTGCCCGCCCCCGGCACCCCGAAAAGCAGCAGATTCATCCGGGGTTGATCCCGATCCTTGCCGATGGATTTACTGCGTTCAAGGAAGGTTTTACAAGCATCAATAAGCCTCGGGAGTTTGATACCGCTTCGGATATTCACGCCTTCCAGCGAATAATCTCTCGCCGGCTCCATCACATCTTCCGGAGCTTCCTGGATACCCAGCAGTGAGCAGTGTGCCTTCAGGAAGGTCATCACTTCCTGCTCAAAGTCGGCATCCGGATTCTTTGCCGCCACCATGGAGGCATTTTTCACCGCCAGCGAAATACCGCCGGGATTCACCGGATAACGGCTGCTGACGCGTTTGATAAACTCTTCAGTAAGCTTATCTTCCGAGTTGTAGAACTTCAGAGCATTGTGCCAGATGTGGCTTCTTGCGGTGCTGGACAGGTCATCCCAGAAGAGCGAGTAATCAAATCTTCTCCGGCTGGAGAGGTCGATAGCTTCCTGACGGCTGTTGCAAATCCACAAGATCGTGTGTTTGTTACTATCGAGCACGCTGTTCAACTGACCTTTGCTTTCGCCATCGCGGGAGCCGGCCATATCGCCGAAAAAGCGGGCAAGGAATCCACCGGATACGCTGGTATTTTCCAACATGCGGTCCGCTTCGTCCACCACCAGGATAGCATCTTTGGGCAACTGCTTTTGAGCCACACTCAAAGCTGCGTAGCGGAAAGCAGGGCTGAAGGTCATACGGCTGGAACTTTCGTCATTTTGAGCAATGAAATAGAGCTTTTTGCCCAGTTCTTTTGCCAGACTCATGGCAAAGGAACTTTTACCCGAACCGGCGACGCCGTGAAGCAGTACCGAAATACCCAGATCATCGCTCTTGCTTTGAATCATCTTTTTAAGCACTTCGCCGTGTTTTTCGGCAATCAAACCGTAGAAGTTCCAGGGCAGAGCTTCGCCGGTATATTCCACCCAGAAGCGTTCAGCCAGCGGCCGGGAACTGATTCCGGAGAGGTAGGCTATAAAAGACCGATCCAAATCCAAATCTTCGTCCACCAAACCATATCTGCGAATGTTGTTTTTATCGTCCATCAAAGCGGCGGCTTCCACATCCAGAATTCCCAGAATTTTTGCCAGTGCAGTGACTTTTTCGTTGGAACGGAAGCGGCAGACATCGAAATCGCCCAAATCAATGGCACGGGTTTGTGCCAGCAGGATGGTCAGAATGGCATGCACTTCTTTCTCGCTGAAGTCAAAGAGTTCCTTCATCTCGTTGAAACGGATCTCCATAGCCGACTTCTGCCGGTCGGGATTTTTCAATGCTTCAGCATACTCTTCCGTCCGTTTCTGATAAACCGCATGCAAGATCCGCCACATCTTTTTGCGATAGAGCACATTACGGCTCAAATACTGCAAGATATCATCAGGATCATCATCCGCCAGTTCCGGGGGCGTACGGTACTTGGAAGATTCCGCAAGATTCCGGCGGCTTTCCGGTGAAAGAATTTTATCGTAAAGTGCGGAAAGCTCGGCAGTTGTAATAAATTGAGCAACCGAACGGAACCAATCGCTGTCGTTGGAGGTACTGACCCCGATGGTGGCAAGGATATTGCCAATACCTTTAACGATGTAATAGTTTTTGAAAAGGTCGACCCCGGTCCCAAAAAGGCGTTCACGGTCAAGTTTTTCAATGGTGGATTTGCTGGTGGAAAAATTGCTCATATAGAGAACTCCTTTTGTTGATTGATATTGGATTTATTGCCGGGGAGCCCCCCCCGGATGAAACATTTTTTGATCAGCCTTATCAGTCAAGGTCAAGATCAAAAATATCGTCGTCGTCATCGTCGTCTTCAGAACTTTCGATCACTCCTACGGCACCCCGCACGGAGAGATTGCGTTTGCTGCAATTTTCAAATTCCAGCAAACTCGCGTTGGCACCATCAAAGTCGGTGCGGGAGAAAACGCTGTCTTTCACCGTGCCTTTCAGCGTGGTATCGTTGAATTCAGCCCGATGGAAATTGGAGTCACCGGCATTGATCTCAAGCGACGGCGAAAAGTTGAACTCGGTACTTGTGCAGTTGCATTTGTTCAAAGTGACTGCCAAAGCCGTGTGGTGAAATTCCGCACCTTCCAGAGCACACGCTTCAAAAGCAGCATTGCCGGAAGCAAAGTCAAATTTGCTGTTATCCATAATACAGTTGACAAATTTGACATCGGCCATTTGAGCATAATCAAAGTGGGTGTAATCCAGCTTACACTGGTTGAAGACCACATTTTTAAATTCACAGAACTTGAACTCACTGCTGCTGAAGTCGATGTTGTTGAAAACGATGTTCTCCAATGCAGAGTAGTTGAATTCGCTTGAATCCAGCATCTTGTTTTCCAGCACAGTATCGGCAATGGCACTATTCAGGAACTTGTTTTCGTTGCCCCGGAAATTCCGTACATGTGTCATACTGCACTGACGGATGAATTCTTCGGAACTGATGGTTTGACGATTGATGACATTGGTGTTTTCCATAATGAAAATCTCCTTATTTTTGTGTTGAGTATTGGTTTGAAAATTTGTTTATCAATATGTGTAAACCTTTTTGGTTCTCCGCCCCGGAGATACATAGTTACGCTTGCCGTTTTTACCACGGCGGCGGTACCCGCTGGTACAACTTGTGATTCCTATCGCTCTTTTTGCCATACGGCCCATCCTTCCTGCCGGGGAACCCGGCTTTAACAGTTAATGATCGTCAACAAATACACTATACGGATTTATTTTTTTTATTTTCAGGGAAAAATGCTTTAGGAATGAAATTTTGTTCAAAACTGCTTATTTTCCGCAGAATTATCCGCCATTTTCTCCTGCCACCACTTTTCAGAACGCATATTTTCCGGCAGCTCTTCCTTCGGGCAGGAATAATCTATTCCCTTTGCATCGAGTATCTCATAAAACTCATCCCGCAGAGATTCCGGCAGCTTCTTTCCGCACCAGGGGCAAAAGCTCATCTGCAAGAAAGAACTGCCGCCGTCAAGGATCGGTACGCCGTATTCTCTGAATTCAGGAAGAAAAATGATGCTCTGTTCTTCCTCGATCATATATTGCATATCGCTGCAGCAATGTTCCACCATATAACACCTTGCTTTTCATTTTACTTTTACCGGAAATTCAGTATACGGCACCAACACCTTTATTACTCCGGCTCCTTTACTGGCGATTTCGTATTCGTTGTATACAAAGGTTATGCCTTTGTTGTCCAAATAGAAATTCTCCGTAAGTTTGGGCATTGCCAGCAGCTTCCCGGGCAGTTCCGAAACCTTGCACTTGAAAATCCTGGCAGTTTCAAGCGTAATAAGCTGCAAAAGTTTTTTCTGCATCGGCATAGTCGGGGCTATGCTCCCGAGCGTGATTTTTCTGCCGCTGTTGCGGAACATTGAACCAACACTTACAGTAAAATTCCCGTGGGCACCGCCGGTGTAAACAAGCTCCTCGCAGTAGTAGCTGAAAAAGCTTTTATCGGCATACACCACTTTGTATTTGCCGGTAAACTCCCAGTTGAATTGAGAGCCTTCCATCTTGGGGTCCAGGGGATTTTCTGCCGAAAATTCTATACAGTTTTTGAGAAAATCACCCAACTGCCCGGTTGCCGGCTCTTCCGCTCCGGCAACAGCAGCGATGGCAGCGGCAAACATAAGAACAAATGCTTTTTTATACATGAAAAAACTCCTTTAATTAAAAATTCACAGTACACCGAAAATAATAAGAGCTATTAACATAACAACAGATATCATCCGCATCGGCTCAAATGCTTGCACTTGTTTTACAAGCCAAATATGATGTGCTATAACTAACAAATAAAATATAAATCCAATAAAAGGAAAAACATGAATGATTGCTTTTGTCATAACAATAATTACACAATTAGCAATAGCCATGCCTATAGATGCCGGTATACATAGCAAAGCAATTCTTATGTCATATTTGTTTGCCATTATTAAAGAAATAATAACACCCAAAATAGCTTGAATCCAGAATGCGGTCATGAGCATAATTGGGACCTCTTTTGTTTTAAAGGGCTGTTGCAAAACTCAAAATTTTGAAACACTCCCGTATTATATTGTTTAAGCTCAAATTCCACTTCAGAACGAGTTGTGATTGGCTGAAAAAAAGCTTTATAAACCCGCATTCCGCTTTTTGCTCAAAACAAATCTTTGAGCAATGCAAAAAGCAAGTGTTGTGCGGCACACTTTTTACCGCCAGCAATATTATATCTGCCGCACAACCACGGAGGGGATTGCTTTTCCCTCCGTGACCTCCCTGATGTGACCCCAAAAAATTGGACGGATTAATTACATGGAATGGGCTCGGAATTCAACCGGGCTCATTCCGTTTAGCCTTAAAGATACTCTTCCATTGTTGAAATAGCAAATATATTCTTCAAGTTTTTGTTGGAAATC
>JAZSHD010000064.1:0-2331 GCA_045533055.1 Victivallaceae bacterium
GTATGCTGGCGGCACTGACCGGCAGCCGGTTTGGCGAGCTTAACAGTTCAAGCATTTTCAACTGGGTCATCGCCGCAGTTTTTCTTGCTTTAGCGTTGGGTATGTTCGGCGTATACGAGCTGGATCTTTCGGGTCTGGCGAATTTGTTCCGCCGCAAAAATCCCGGCAAGAGCAGAGGTTTGCCGCCCGAAATCACCGCTTTCGGGTTGGGCATTGCCGCTGCATTGCTGGCAGGTGCCTGCGTGGCACCGGTAGTGATAACTGTCATATTGCTGGCGGCAAGGCTTTACAGCGAAGGCAATGTCTGGGGATTGTTTCTGCCCTTTGCTCTGGGGGCAGCTATGGCATTGCCCTGGCCGCTTTTAGGGGCGGGGTTATCAATATTGCCCAAACCGGGAATGTGGATGGTCAGAGTAAAGCAGATTTTCGGCGTGTTCATTCTGATTATGGCATGTTATTACGCATATTTGGGTTGGAGTTTACGCTCCGGAGCTTTTGACCAAGGCAAAGCTGCCGACACTTTGGCTGTTCAGCTGGAAGAAGCGGCAAAGCATAAAGAAACAGTGTTGATCGACTGCTGGGCGACCTGGTGCAAAAACTGCAAGGCTATGGATAAATTGCTGGAAAGCAAAGAGGGCAAAGCCATCTTGAAAAATGCCAAAGTCAAACTGATCCGTTTTCAGGCGGAAAAACTCAACGATCCGGAAGTCAGGGCTTTTATGGATATGTTCCAGCTGCCGGGCCTGCCCTCGCTGATACTGCTGAAAAGCAAATGAATACTGCCAAATATCTGAAACGCTCCACGATCTACCCGCTGGAGCCTGCCGGAGCAAATTTTGAAGCTGCCGCAGGTTTTGTGGTCATACCGGTCTACAACGAAAACTTTCATATTGCTTTGACATTATCTTCCATAAAAAAGGCAATGAAACGCTCTCCGGAGCCGGTAAAAACAGTTTTGGTCATCAATGAACCCCTTGCTGCACCGGCAAGTGCCAGAGCTGCTAACAGGCTTTTGCTGGAAAGTCTGCGGAAAAATGACGGAAAATATGACGGGGGGCTTGCCGTCGGTTGTGAATTATTCTTTATTGACTTGACTGATAAGGAGATACCGCAAAAATTCCGCAATGTCGGCAACGCCAGAAAAGCGGGATTTGACGGAGTAATTGCCGCAAGTGACGGAAAAGTGACGGAACATGATCCCCTGTTTTTTTCGCTGGATGCCGATACTTTGATCTCCGGAGATTACTTTGAAAAAGCCTTTTTCCGGGCAAAGAATGATCCTGCTGCCGCCGGGGCGGTTTTCCACTTTGAACACCGCTTTGAAAGCGATGATCCGGCGGTAAATCAAGCGGCTATGCAGTACGAAATATATTTGCGGGACTATGCGTGGAAACTTAAAACCACCACTACACCCTACGCCTTCTGGACCATCGGTTCGGCGTTTTTTGCCCGCATGTCAAGCTACATAGCTTGCGGCGGCATGCGGCGGAACCCGGCGGGCGAAGACTTCTATTTTTTGCAGGCATTAAGCAAAGTCGGCAGCGTGGGCGTAGTGCCCGAAACATGCGTCTACCCCTCCGGCAGAGTATCCGACCGGGTACCTTTCGGCACCGGCCTGGCAATTCAGCAGACTATTGACGGCAAAGCCATAAAGCTCTACAACCCAAAGTGTTTTGAAATATTGAAGGATTTTTTCAGCAAGGTAAATAATGCCGATTACGAAGAGTTGAGCAATGATCTTCAGCAGTTTATTCCGGAATATCTTGACGGGTTTTTCAAAACGCTGGATTTTGGCAATATCTGGAATAAAATCGTTAAAAACACTCCCCGCGACCCGGCGGCACTGATTAAAGCATTGCACACTTACTGCGACGGATTTTTTATCTTGAAATTCTGTCATTATCTGGAAGAAAAATATCCGGAACAGTTTGCCCGGCAGGAACTTGAGATCACTGGCGATCTTGCGGAATATCTGAAAAAACTGCGGGAGCTTGACCGGCAGAGATTTCTCTGACGCTATGTTCCCAACAAGGGTCGGTACTTGAGGAGGGGAAAAAGACCTTTTGCTGGATCGGTCCTTTTTCCATCCTCAACTTGTCACGGCGTAGCCCTTCGGGCGAAGACGGAACTCCACCCCTCCTATGAGAGACGGTTTGTCAAATTTTATTTGTTAAAAAAATGTAAAAAATACACAGCTATCCCATAACTTTTTTATAAAGTAGCCGTAAAAACAGATTTGTCAAGTAATTAGCATATTTTTTTGTTGACAGGAGGGCAGTTGCATCTGCCCTGTCATTCTTACTTTTGCTGTGTTTGCTCTAAATCTGCCAG
>JAZSHD010000183.1:0-4656 GCA_045533055.1 Victivallaceae bacterium
TGGCAGATTTAGAGCAAACACAGCAAAAGTAAGAATGACAGGGCAGATGCAACTGCCCTCCTGTCAACAAAAAAATATGCTAATTACTTGACAAATCTGTTTTTACGGCTACTTTATAAAAAAGTTATGGGATAGCTGTGATAAAATAACGATATATTTTTAACATAATGATAAGGAAACAGATTTATGAAGAAAACAGCCTTTACATTGGTTGAACCGCTTGTAAAAAGATTTTATTTCTGCGGCAAGTATGCTGATGGCAACAAAAAGAGAGTTTCACCTGTCCATGGACAGGTGAAGCATACCTGCTTCACCTTAATAGAACTCCTCGTGGTCATCGCCATCATTGCCATTCTGGCGGCGATGCTCCTGCCCGCACTTTCTGCGGCACGCGAACGTGCCAAATCCAGCCAGTGCATAAACAAACTCAAGCAGATGGCACTGGCAAAGACAGCCTATGCGGGAGATCAGAAAGATCAGCTTCCGTTCTATGTCCATATAGTGATCAATATCGGCAACGGTAACTACGAGCGTTCCTTCGGTCTGGGTAACTACACCAACAGCCTTTCGCTCCGCAGCAAGCTTATGAGTTTGAATTATTTCGGGTTTGACGATGCCCCCGGCAATGACGGCAACGACGCCCGTCGCGAACGCAATTACCGCTGTCCTTCGGATACCAAAAACTTTATGAGCAAGAAAGATTATCCCAGCGAAAGTTCCAGCAAATTGCAGGATTCCTACGCCAGAGCGTTTGCTACCACCTGGTATGTGACCCATGACGCAGCAACTACTTTCGGCAATGACCCCACCCGCGGCCGTCATGCTATGGATGCTTCTTGCGATCCCGGCAATGTGATGGTTGCCGATGCCGGGCTTACCAAAAACGAATTTGCTTCAGGAGTGAATAATCATCCGACCACGACAAACTGTGTTTATATGGCTGGATATGTGAAAACTCTGGACAATAAAATCCTCAGCAGCAACACCGGCAGTGTGATTGCCGCCATGCCGCTCTTGGATGACCGCGAACGACCCTGATAACATGAAAAAATATTAAACATATATAGGATAACTCATTCAATGAAAAAACTTTTGACATTGTTGTTGTCGGCTTCCGCAGCAGTGCTCGCTGCGGGAAATTTCACCCTTGATCCTGACGGTACAGTATTGCTCCATGGCAAAAAACTTGTTGCCGATGAAAAAGTCAATGTATTGAGCAAGGTTTACAATATCAGTGATGTTGCCCCGGAAATCACTAAACACAATGTCAAAGGCAAATCGGTTGTCAACCGACTCGGCAAAGATGAAAAACTTCTGCCGTTCCGCCGCGAAACTGCTTTGAGTGCCGACGGTAAACAAGTTGAGCTGACCTTTCAGGCAAGAGTTGACGCTTTCCGTGTGCAGATCGGCGAAACACCCCAAAAATACGGCTATTCGTTCAAGACCGATGTCCGCGATTTTGACGGCGGTAAATATTATGTGATCGTCGGCAGATCTCATCTGGCACAGGTCAAAAAAGGTGATTTCGACCTTAAAAAACCTTTCGCTCCCGGCAAGATCCGCTTTCTGGCTCTGGAGAAAGGCGACCGCAAACTGGTGATCGACGCCAATGTTGAGGGTGTGACCAACTACTCTTCGCCCACATGGAATGTGGTTTTGCGGAAAGGATTTCTCGATATAGACTACACCGGTGTCAGCCGTTATCAGGGCGAAACCGGCATGGGCAAACTTGTCTTCTACGAAGGCACTGCTGCGGATTACGACAAATACCATGCCCGGAGAAAATACTCTTATCAGACAGATTTTAATACCGACCGTGCATTCAGTTTCGGTGCCGCCAAAAAGGGCAAGGTATATGCCGCGGCCGATGATAAACTCTTTAATGCCAAACGCAAGTCCGGCTGGGTGAAGGATCCGGAAGCGGAAAAAGTCGTTATTGCCCCCTCCGGGGCACTCTATTCGGCAATCAAAGGCTCCAAACCGGCAGTATTCAAAGTTACTGACCTTAAAAGCGGTATATACTTTGTAACTTTACGAACCAGTGCGGGCAGCAAAGATACCGGTAAATTTTCTGTAAAAGTCAACAACGAAGAGCTTTTCAAAGATATGAATGTTCCGGCGGGCAAGCTCCTGACCGCCACTGTTCCCATGTGGATAGAAAACGGCACTGCCGAGATCGCCTTTACCGGCAGCTGGCAGGTCAGCACCATACTCTTCCAGCTTTTGCAGACCAGTTTTGAAGACATAAAATTCCGCCGCGGTTACTGGGTCAGCGACGATTATGAACCCTGTCTGATGTATAAAAATGCACATTACAAAAAGCATCCGGTAATGCAGAGAGATGTGCATTTGTGCGATCTTGCCCCCCATCGCAGCGTTGTTCCCGCCAATTACAAACTTAATATGAAGCGGGAAGTGCTGCTGCCGCCTGCCACCGAAAAAAATCAGTGGCGTTTCAACGAACTGCTGACCTCCAGCGGTGCCAATAAGTCCAAATTCATCGACTTCAAGACCGATGAACTTAAAAACCGTGAACTTGATTATATTGCCAAAAACGACGGCAAAGTTATCATTCTTTCGGGTATGCTTTCCCGCCACACTTTCCCGGCACACATGGAGCGTGCCGACCAGTATGTAGCTGATTTCACCAGATTGGCTCACCAGCGGGGCATGAAGGTTTTTGACCATGTGGATATGCCGCTCTTGTGGAACGCCGATTCCGGCTTCCGTGTAATGTGCGAAACCACCACCCAGCTCCAACGCAATGTAATGACCGGTGCGGTCAACCGCATGTACTGTATCAACAACCCCATGCGTAACCGGGTATTCTTTGACTGGGCAAAAAATCTTGTCAAAAAGAGCGATATCGACGGCATGATGGTTGACGAAGTAACCTTCTTTACCGGTAATTTCTGCGGCTGCCGTTTCTGCCGCACCAAATTCACTGCCGATACCGGTTTGACCCTTTCCATGGACGAAACCGCCCGTATGGAACCGATGATCTTCAAAGCGTGGAACCAGTGGCGAAACAAAGCCATCGGCGACTGGTGGGTCGAGTTCCGCAGAGAGATCTCCACTATCAAGGAAGAGTTTTCCACGCTGCTTTACACCACCCACGGCGGTTGGTCGACCCGCCACGCCGGTTCGCTCTTTGAAGGAGCACGCAGCGTAGATATACTCGGTACTGAGATCATGAGCCGCAATGTGATCGCCGCCCAACGCCCGGTCAATGCTTTCCGCAAGATGAAAACGGCTCTGGGAGCCCACTACCATACTCCGATCTACGGCTTGGTCTATCCGGGTACCGGCTGCTGGAACATTGCCTACTTCGGATGGGCACTCAACTACATGAATCGTCAGACCACCTGGGATAAAGCACAAGCCAAACCTGCGGGAGCTTCGGATTATAAAAACTATAAAATGCGGCTGGATCTGGGTGGCACTTACGGTTTGGCAGATACCGCAGTAGTTTATTCGCTGCCGACGATCATGTTTCCGGCAGGCATGAGAACGATCAATGAAATACTCGGTGTTTCTGAAGTGCTGACCGATATGAATATCATGCACGACTTTATAATCAATGCCGATTTGACCGATCCGGCAGCACTCAAGCGGTTCAAAACTATTTACGCAGCCAACGCCCGCTGTTTAAGCGACGCTGAACTTAAAGGATTGCGTGATTTTGCCGCCAATGGCGGAACTGTTTACGCCAGTTTCCATTGCGGAACTGCTGACGAATTGGGCTTTGGCCGCAAAGAATGGGCTTTCAAGGATATCTTCGGTGTTTCGCCCCGGCTGATCAAAGGCGACGGAATCGCTGTACGCAGGACCAAGGGGATAAAATCAGGTAAAAAAGAGGCATTTTCCAAGATCCCCGCAACCGGTTTTGCCCGCATGTTCGGCAAATGCAACAAAGGTGTGGCAATCAAATATTTTGTGCAGGATGGCAGACACAACATTCCCGCCGTACTGGTTGCCAAGTTCGGCAAAGGTAAAATCATTTACAGCAATGTTGCGTGGGGGCAGAGTGTAGCTGAATATGAGTGCGGCCCCGATAAGCCCTATAAGTGGCAGCCCGACGCAGAGCTTATGAAGATCACTCGCAATGTATTATCGCTGGCAATACCGGAAAATATGTTTGTCAAATTTACCAGTATGCCCGAAAATGTGATAGCTTCGATCACCGGCAGCAACGATAAAAAATACGGCAAACTTGCAGTAGTAAATCTGCTCAACAGTGGTAACGCCTGCCGTGAAGTCGGCACTATGATCAAGAGTCAGATGCCTGCCGACCGGGGCAAGGTAGATGGCAACATCGTCTTTACCATGCAAGTACCGGCTGACAATGTGGAAAAAGTCTATGCTGTAACGCCGGATTTTGCCGGAGAGAAGGCAATAGCTTACAAAGCGGCGGGTAAAAACAGCATAGAAGTTACAGTACCCGGCAGCATGCTCAAAACCTTTTTGGAAGTAAGAGTTAAGCTGAAAAAGTAAGGTAAATAAAAGCAAGGCTCTGTTCCCAATACGGGTAGTTCAGTAAAAATCTTTATGATCAACTTTTGTATTGGAACTTTTTTAAAACTTGAATGGCATTTATCTATTTGCAGAGCAAATAGATAAATGCCGGGAAAAGGTTTGGAAAAAGGGGGTGGAGTT
>JAZSHD010000260.1:0-4417 GCA_045533055.1 Victivallaceae bacterium
CCCTTTTCCAAACCTTTTATTGGCATTTATCTATTTGTTACACAAATAGATAAATGCCCTTTAAGTTTTGAAAAGATTTTATTCAACATCTTTACTGTTAATCAACCGATATTGGGAACAGAGCCTTGTTTTTTTACCACACCCCAATAAATATAGTGCTGCAACAGTGGTGCTGCAATAGAAAATACAAGCACTTTTTTTATATTAGTAGAAAAATATTGCTATTTCTGCCGTCGGGCATCTGCAAAAGTCTTTTCCCGATAATCAGAAGGAGGAAATCCATGCCTTTTCTGAAAGATACGGGCAAAATAATTGGAATTTTCATATCCGACATTGCGGGCAATTTCGGATATATTCATAGAACTGTCCCGCAGCAGCCGTTCAGCTTCCTGCAAGCGTAAATCGGTTAAAAATGCAATGAATGACTCGCCGTTTTCCTGTCTGAACAGGTGGGATAAATAGCAGTTGCTGACCTTGAAATGCTTTGCTGCCGTCGTCAGCGATATGGGGGAGCGGAAGTTACACTCCACATAATGTTTTGCTGCCGCCCCCAGCCGTGCCGGGTTACGGACAAAGCCCTGGTGCTGGGGCGAAACTTTGACCGCTTCACCCCCGGCAGAATCAGAGCGGTCAAACAGCTCCCGGCATATCAGCTGCAATATGGTATTTAAACGGCAGTCATTGACCAGCATATCGGTAGCAGATGTGCTCAAATCGCTGCGGATATGGCTCAAAAGATATTTGATTTCGGCACGGGTTTCCGTCGAAAGCCCTTTGAGTTTTTCGGGGCGGACGGCGGCAAAAAATTCTTCAGAATTTTCCAATGAAAAATGTATAAGCTGCAGTTTGAGTTCGCTGTTGGGATTGGAAATATCCCGGTGTTCCCAGTTTGCCGGAATCAGCAGAATATCACCGCTTTGCAGCGGAAACTTTCTGCCGTCAACACACTCAATGATCATGTGCCCGCTCAAAACATGCAAAAGTTCATGCTTGGTATCGCTGTGGAGATTTTCGCTCCAGAACGTACCGTTCAAAAGCACCACCATATTTTCGATTTTGCTCTTACATACAAACATTGAATATATTTCCCTGCACCAAAGCGTTTTTTAAAAATAGCATACTGCATAAACATTGTCAAATATCTGTCGTTTTTTTATCTTCCTTAAACCGCAAAATATAAAGATTGTTTTTACATTAGCAAAAAAGTACAGTTCAATACTCTTGACAAGCGATTTTAACATTACTATATTTGTTGTAAAGATATTTTTACAGCCCGAATAAACGCAGTTGATTTTTTTCAAGAGGTATAATGCAGTACATCGATTTAAATTATGTTTTAGGTAAAGGTTCTTCCGGTGAGCCAGGCTATGATACTCCGGAATCTATTCTGCAGCAGATGGATTATCTGGACATTGACCGGGCGGTAGTTTTTTCTGCCGAAGCCCGGGATTGGTCGGGTATCAACGGCAACCACATGCTGCTTGATTCATTGCGGCCCTACATGGAACGGCTTAAACCGGCTTTTATTATTACTCCCCGGGATTATTATGAAAAAGGCACTATGGAGTATTATCAATCTATGGCTGCAAATGGAACAGTGCGGATGTTCCGGATCGTTCCCGGCAAAACCAGAACAGCACTTTACGAGTGCGAGTTTGTACTGGAAGCCCTGGCAAATTTTCCTATAACTGTTCAAATCGACTCCCGTGAGCTGAAGCTGGAAGATTACCGGACTTTGGCAGAATTGGCAAACAAGTTCCCTGCTATCAATTTTCTGTTGGGGCAAAAGATTTGGTGCAATATGGAATCGGTGTTCAATTTGATGAAACGCTGCAAAAATGTTTTACTGGATACCTCGTGGCTTCATGTTCGCAACACCATTGAAACTGCTGTTGAGCTTTTCGGTTTTGAACGGCTGCTTTTTGCCACCGGACATAAAAATCAGTATGGAGCTTCCATTGCAGCATTAAATCATGCAGAATTGTCTTCCGAAGCCCGGGAAGCCATAGCCCATGGCAACGCGGAACGGCTGATGGGGCTTGCTCCGCTTGCTGAAAAATTAAGCAGCCCGCCGGAAATGTTGAAGAGTAAACCTTTGTGGCAAAAATTTGCCAGTGGAGAAAGTTTGAACAATTTGGATATCATCGATGCCCATGTTCATCAGGCTCCTCCGGCGGCGTTGGGCTATTTGCAGTTTTCCGGAGATGTGGCAAATTCAGTTCCGGAGATGGTTAAATCTATGGATAAATTCGGCATAGCTCACAGTATAGTCATGGGCTCCCGGGCGTTGGGCGGCAATAATCTTGCCGGCAACCGGGAATTTGCTCAACAAGCCCGACTTTGCCGGGACCGTATTCACGGTTACTTTGTTTTCAATCCCCGTCAAAGCAGTGATTTTACTGAAGAAATATTGGAAGATTTCTTTGCCGACGGATTTTTTGCCGGTTTTAAGACCCTTTCCGGATATTGGAAAGTTCAGCATAATGACCAACGCTATAAACTGATGTGGGAGTTTGCCGAAAAACATCGGCTGCCCATCTTGATCCATACATGGAACGATGTGGAACCTTTACGGGAAGTTGCAGCGGCTTATCCACATGCAAAATTGATTATTGCCCATTGCGGCGGCGGTGACTCCGGGCGTATGGAGGCGATTCGTCTGGCAGAAGACTTCAGCAATGTATATTTGGAAACTTGCGGTACATTTACAGCCAGTCTGCCGCTGGCAGAAGCCATCGAAAAACTGGGCAATACCCGATTTATTTTTGGTACTGATGCAGCTTTGCACGACATAGCCTATGAAATGGGAGCATTTTTAAGTCTGCCTTTGCCGGATGAAACGCTGCTGCCGATCATGAATAAAAACTTTCGCAATATTTGCAACATAACGCTTTAATATACAGGAGGAAACAGTGAACAATCTGGCGATAAATGGTGGAGCTAAAGCTTTCGAGCTGAAAGCCCACAATATCCCGGCATGGCCGCCAACTTATCCGGAAACCGAAGAACTGCTTTTAGAAATCTACCGCAGCCACGCATGGTCGTTCAACGGCAAATACGAGCGGGAATTTGACAGACTTTTTGCGGAGTATAATAATGCAAATTACGGCGTTTTTATGGTAAATGGTACCGTTACACTGCAAGCGGCTCTGGAAGCGCTGGGCGTGGGAGTGGGAGATGAAGTTATCGTGCCTGCCCATACCTGGATGGCTACCGGGCTGGCTCCGGTCTATGTGGGGGCAACTCCGGTGATCGTAGATATTGAGCCGGATACACTGTGCATGAATCCCCAGGCATTTGAAGCAGCAATAACCCCCCGCACCAAAGCGGTGATTCCGGTACATCTTTACGGCTCTATGGCTGATTTGGATGAAATTTGTGCTATTGCTGCCAAGCACAATATTGCGGTTATCGAAGATTGTGCTCATGCCCACGGAGCTAAATGGAACGGCAAAGGAGCCGGAAGCATTGGCAATATCGGAAGTTTCAGCTTTCAGCAAAGCAAGCTGATGACTTCCGGGGAAGGCGGCTGTTGTTTGACCAGCGACGAAAGACTCTTTGAAAGACTTGACCGCATAAAACATATCGGTTATCCCCGGGATGTCAAACAAGGCTGCAAGGCAGAACCGCCTGAAACGGGGCTGCTTTGCTTCAACTACCGTGCCACCGAATTTCAGGCAGCGATCCTGCTGGGGCAGCTTGAACATCTGAAAGCTGATACTGCCTACCGGGAAGCCAATGCCGAATATCTGCGTAAAAGGATCGACACCCTGCCGGGGATCCGTATGCAGACAAGAGGCCGTAAAGCAACCATCCAGAGTTTTTATATGTTTGCCTTTGCTCTGCAGCTTGATGAACTGCACGATAACATCGACCGCAAGATGATCGTGGATGCTCTTGCTGCAGAAGGCGTAAAGCCCGGAGTCGGCTGGAGCGGCGGCGTACCCATGTTCAAACAGGACCTCTGGAATGTACCTGCTGATAAATATCGCATTGCCAGTGCTGATACCGCAATCAGGCACTGCACACAGCAGGAGCTGGTATATCCGCTGCATTGGCTGAACGCTGACCGTAAAACAGTAAGTGCATTTGCCGATGCAATAGAAAAAGTCATGGCGGCATACGCCGGATAGTAATAGTAAACAGTCTGAATGACTATAACAAATAAAAACAAGGAGAAATGTTGATGAAGAAGCGTTTTACATTGATTGAGCTTTTGGTGAGTAAAACTTGTCAAATAGGTGTTTTGCCGTTGTATTACCTCAAAAAAATCTATAAAAACAACACATCCTTACGCCCGGCAGGGCGCACTTCACGCAGTTTTGACAATTGTCAAAACTGCTCTTCACACCTTCACATCTTCACTCGATCAGCGTTCACGCTGATCGAACTGCTGGTTGTGATCGCCATTATCGCC
>JAZSHD010000005.1:0-4852 GCA_045533055.1 Victivallaceae bacterium
GATATGACCAAACATTATCAGCAGCACGCCGACAAAGTTGCCCGGCAGAAAGGAATGTTGATGATGTCAGGATTACTGCAAATAGATGACTCAATTTCAACCATCCGTACTCTCCGGCAACAACTTTATCAACTCTCTCAAGATGAACCGGAAGAATTTATCGTTAAAATGAATTTATACGCGGACCAACTTCTGCAGGAAAAGAAAATCAGCAATCCTCCGCAAAAATTTATTGCGGAAAACACTTCAGAAGAAAAATCATCAAATGTGCCTTAATTATACTGAATTATATGGTTTAGAGGGCCAAATGGTATAAAAAACAGCAAAAAATGCTCCTTAGCCATACTAAACAGTATGATTAAGGAGTTTTCTTTGGAAAGAGATTTTAATATGTGGGTGAGTTTAATTTATAGTAAAACCACCCATATAATGAAATTTTGTCAATGCAGTCAGTAAAATACTTACTGCTCCAATTGGAAATGAGAATTGAATACCCGTAAATAATTTTCCGGTGTATCGGCAATGGCTCCCAATGATTGGCGTATTGCCTGCCATTGGGCATCATCTGCCGGAAAAGAATTGATAAATCTTTGCAAATTGACTTTTATTATTTCCGGCACTTCTGCAGCTTGTCCCGGAATAACCGTTGTCAGCAGCCTGAATACATCGTTGCGATGTTTGGTTATTTCCTCGCTGCGTACAGATTTGGGATCTTTCTCTCTTTGCTCTCTTAAATTCAAATAAGCAGCCGATTTGAAAACAATCAATGCATCTGTATCCAAACACGGCAATCCCCGTTGCATAACCCGGTGTGTCTGGGCATAATTATAGTATTCTGTTCCAAGAATGATCGCCGACATACTTTTAACATAAGAGTCTTCCGCAAGCGGAGTATATTTCATATCCGGATATTCCGGAAAAAGAGTTCTTGACAACAACTCTATCTGGGGCGGGTAATCATTGGCTCCAGATGTCAGAAAACGGTAAAAGTGTCGATTTTCATCCTTTGAAATATAGCAACTGTAGTTCCCGGCAGTAATAAAACGGTGAAACTGTTCTGCAAAATCCCGATCTACTTTTTCTAAAAGCACCAGAATATCAATATCTTTAGTCGCCCGAAATCCAATTGTTCCCGTTAAAGTCAGTTCACAGGCAGCACCGCCAATCAAAGTAAAATAATCCGTGAAATCAGCAAAGTGATCCCTGAATAAATCTATACCTCTTACCATATATCCTCCATCATATTGCTTAATTCACTTTTGACTCTGGGATCCGGATCATCTTTTAACGCCAGATAAAGGGAAAGTTTGTCTACCATCCCTGTATTGCCGATCAAAGGTCGATATTTCCAAAGTTCCAAAAACTCGCCTTCATATTCAAGAACTCCAATGCTTTTTATATCAACATCTTTGTAGTACACGGCACGGGTTTTAAACAAATCATCATTCAAATTGGTATATTCAGATAACGCTGATATGCCGGCAAGCGGCAAACCTTCCGGCAGATTTTTTCCTCTGATTTTTTTCCATACTGGATTTATCAATATGTTTTGGGCTTTTTTCCATAACGCCTTGCGGTCTGTATCAAACAGTAAATATTTATTACGTTTGTTTGCTCCAATTTCAGCAACACCAAAAAATTGAAGTTCTTTTGCAGTTCTGGATACATAAACCTTATTCAGATCAAATTTGCTGATGATATCCTGAAAATATAATTTTCCATCAGAAATATGTTCTTGGAGATAGTACAAAAATATCATTTGAGTCATCGGAGAGAAAAACTCGCGTTTTTTTTCATCAGCTGCATCAAACTTGTCTTCCCTGAATGACACAACCGTTCCGGGCAGAAAACACTGTTTCCCCGGGATAACAAATCCGATACCTTTGCCGGAAAGATTTCTGCATAACTCTTTTGATCCATCACGAAAAACAAAAATCACCGGCAATTTTGAAACCGATTCAATCATATTTTTTTGGATTAATATCTGTTCTGGCGTTGGCAGTTCGTTATTTTTAGCAATACAAAGAGCGTACTGCTGCTCCAGAATTGAAACAATGTTAAAAGTGTAAGGGGCACTGACAAAAAGTGGCAGTTGTTCCGACCAATTTGCCTCACCTATATTTTTGATAACAATATTCAACGTATTCAAATACTGCCGCAAGTCCTTAAAAAATTGCTCCATAATACCTCTCTATCAATGTAACTATCCATAAGTTACATCATCAATGTAACTTTTTCAAGTTAACGTAACTATCTTTTTGGAATTTTTTTTGAAAGTGACTTGCCACAGATGTTTCAGAAGACCTCCAACCATAAAAGTTTGGGCATAATCTCTTACCCAACACATCAATACAATCTGACTGTTTAACATTCAATATCAAATAGATACGAAACAAGATATTTTTTTGATTTTTACAGAAAAATAGGGGTGTTTTCTACAAAAAATTTGGCTTAATAAAGCAGAAATCTATAATAAAGTTCGCTATTTTATTATAAATGACTGCTTTATTATACCATTTCATAGGTTATATATCCATTCCTCTGGATTTTTTCTTGTTCTGTTCCTGTTTTTCCCGCTCCTGCTGTTCGCGGCGGTTTTGTTCGGCTCGCTCGCGGGCGAGCTTTTCTCTTGCCTGTCGTTCTGCTTCCAGCCGATGTGCCTCTTCACGGGCGGCGGCTTCTCGCTCAGCAACGGCTTTTTCGGCGGCAAGTTGCTCCTGTTTTGCTTTTTCAGCAGCTTCTTTTGCCTGGATTTGGGCAGACTCCTGGGCAAGAAAATCCAATGCTTCCTGCATGGAGTTCTTTTTCCGGGGTGCGGACGGTTCTGCCGGTTTTCCGATCTTTAAAACACTCGGTTTGAATATAAAAGACGGCATTGCTTCTTTGGGGTTTGCGGGCTTTGATGCGGACTGCGTTTTCGGTTCCGGAGGATTTTTACCGTTTCCAATACCAGCCAGCCACGCCATAGTCGCTTCCCATTGGCTCAATGGTTTCCGGGGGCTCTCTTCCGCCTGCCGCTGTTTTTCTCTGGCAAGAGCCTCTTCTTTTGCCAAGGCGATAGCCCGTTCCTGTTCCATTTCCAGAATGGTGTTTTCAGAAATCGGCCCATACCCGTACTTCGCCCAGCGGGAACGGCGGGCGGCGATCTGCTTTGCCCGTTCCCAGACTTTTGCGGTCGTCTGTTTGATCTGTTCCATAAACTGTTTGGTTCGCTCCAACACACTCTTATATTTTTCATCCGGCAGCGTTTCAGCCTTCCAGCGTTGAGCATCTTCCGAAAGCGGCAACATCCGTTCTGCTGTAATTTGTCCTTCCGCCAGCAAATCGTGAACACTAGTTCGGTCTCCGATACGGAAACTCAACTGCTGTTTCAAAAACTCCTTTTCCGGACAATGCAACGCCATATTTTTGCGTCCGCGGCTCAACGCCACATAAAACGCTTTCCGATCCAACGCCTGTGCCGCAACCACCACATTTTCCGCAGTCCTCCCCTGGGATTTGTGCGAAGTCGTCACCCATCCATACTTGAAAGTTGCGTAATCTTCCGGCAAGTCAATCAACTCTCTGGGCGTGCCGTCTGAATAAAGCATCATCACTTTATTTGGATCATCGGTGATTTGAGCGATATTGCCATTATAAATCTTTTTATCCCGCAAATTCACATTGAACTGGATCAAATCGCCCCGGCAAAGTTCGATTTCCCGCAATTCGCCCATCTCAATAAAATCCGCCGCCGCCTTCGGACGCAGACATTTGCCGGAATCCAGATAAATAAAATCACCTTCCACGCATTCAACTTTGGCAACTTCGCTGGCATTGCCGATATCTTTCATATTCCGGATAAATGCAATGGTCGTTCCCGGAGCATAATTTCGCACATTTTTGATCCAGACTTTCGGCTTGCTCCAACTGCGGAAAACCTCTGTCTGTCGCCCGGTTTTCGCAACACTTCCGGAACTTTTCAACTTCTCCCGCACCGCTTCGGTCAACCGATCGCCCTCATCATGGGTCGGAGCTACCAATATTGCCCGGTCGATAAATTCACCGTTTTCTGTAAATTTCATGTAACTCTCCGCAGCCTCTTGCAGATACTTGCCTTTTCCCTCGTGAATAAATCCATTCCGGTCAAACCGTTCAAACGCCGCCTCAAAATTACCCAACGCACAATCAGAAATACCACGCCGGTACTCCTCATTTTGCTGGCGGTGGATCTCCGTCAAGGAAAACTTGGCAATCGTTGAATGATCTTCCAGAAGCCGGAAGAAATCGCCTGACTCCACCGCTGTATGCTGCCTTGCATCCCCCACAAACAGCACCCGGTAATTGTTGGCTCTGGCAACCTTGACGATTTCCACGCCCTCCCGCAAAGAGTTCAAGCCGGATTCATCAATAATCACATAACTACCTTCCGCTGGCTTTTTCTCCGACAAAAGAAAACTTGCCACTGTCTGCGACTGGTCAAAGCCCTCCTGTTTCAGCACATCCGTAGCCGAATTGGTCGGAGCAATCACATAAATACTGTTCACTCCGCCGCTTTGCAAGCCCCGGCATAACTCCTGCAAGGTGGAAGTCTTACCGGCTCCGGCAACACCGCGAAACAAATTAAATTGATCTTTACTGCACAACATCTTATGAATCAATTCGCCTTGTGTTTTTCGGCTATCAACACCCGGAAAAGGTTCAAAATCAGGAGCGATTTCCTTAAATAAATCTTTGCGTTCTTCCACCGATTTGATTGCAAAAAGTTCCTGTTCGATCACCTTTTCCGGCGATACCCACGGATTGACTTTCAATCCGCCCAAATCCCGCAGTTCAGGAACTTCTTTTACTGCGTTTTTCAAGGTCTCCAAAT
>JAZSHD010000221.1:0-8641 GCA_045533055.1 Victivallaceae bacterium
ATGTCCGACCTGTCCGACCTGTCCGACCTGTCCGACCTGTCTGACCTGTCCGACCTGTCTGACCTGCCCGACGGTTTTACTGCCGATGCGGTTTATTTACTGCCGGTAAAAACTTCTACACTTACACTGTTATCGGCGGCACTGCCGGAGTAGATATACACGGTTGTACCGGGATACATCCTGATTATTTTTTCTGCCAGACTTTTCCCCCGGATGAATACAGCTGTACTCATCCAATCCGCATCAAGAGCCAACGGCGTTATTACTGTTACAGCCAAGTGTTTTCCGGCTGGGTATCCGGTTGCCGGATCCATTATGTGGGCGTAACGCCGGTTGTTGTAAACTACAAACCGCTCGTAGCCGCCGCTGGTGGAGCAAGAGCCATTCTGCACCAGGATTTTCCGCTCGATTTTATCAGCCTGCAAAGGATCTCTTATACCGATAACGCTTGTTTTGCCCGGTGGATTGATTATCCGCAAATTGCCGCCTGAATCAATAATAACATTGGTATTTTTATCCAGCAAATTTGCCATATTATCCACCGTCCAGCCTTTGGCGATGCCACCCAGATCAAGAGCCATACCGGGAACGGTAAAGTAAACAGTCTGTGCTTTATCGTTAAAAACAACTTTCTCCAAACCGACTTTTTGCAGAACATTTTTTATCTCTTTATCACCGGGCATTGAGCTGGTATATTTGCGGTAAAAGCCCCACAGATCCATCAAAGGTTTGGCGGATATATCGAAAGCCCCTTCGCTGACACGCCAAGCCTTGCGGCACGCCTGCAAAAGTTTATATAGTTCAGAGGAACACCTGAAAGGAGCATTATTAGCATTGCAATTCAGGCGGCTCAACTCTGACTGCACATCGTATAAATTGGCTATCGACATACACTTCCGGCACTCCTGCCGGTAAGCTTTAAAGAGTTTTTCCGCCTTGCCTTGCTCCAGAGCAACAGTCAATCTTGCCACGGTGCCCATGGTACGAAAGCTGTCGATACTTTTAACTTCTGTACCGCCGGGCAAACTTGTTGCGGCAAGCACTATTACCAATAAAACAATAAACCTTGACTTCACAAATACCACCTTTGTTTGATTTTGTTTGAATATAACATCAAACCGCGAAAATACAAGTTAGAAAAGACTAATTTGAAAAAAATTTGCATTTGTATATAGTGTGTGTTATAGTATCAAAAATCTATAAAAAGCAACCATTTTTGCGAAAGGTTTTACTATGGATGAACTGCTGGGTATTCTGCTTTTTGCCGGATTTATTTTTCTGATCATATTCCCCATAATCTGTATGAACAAACTGCGGTCGATAAATAATAAACTCTCCGATATAGAACACCGCATAAACCTGCTGTATATAAAATCAACTCCACCTCCGGAGCAAACTTTTGCTGAAAGTGCTGCAGCTCCGGAGCCAAAGTCCTCCCCTACCCCGGTGGTTGAAAGCAAACCGGCCGCCCCCATTGTTCCGGAAGCTCCCGAGATGGAAAAGGTTATTGCCCCCATTGTTCCGGAAGAACCCAAGATGGAAAAAGTTTTGCCGCAGCCGCCGGTCAAACCCCAAACTTATACAGCTCCGGCAAAAACTTATTCAGCAGCGTGGGAAGAAAAAAGCGATAAAGTCAATCAGAAACTTTCGGAATTTGAAGAGCGTTCTGCCGCCGTTTTCCGCAAGGTTTGGAGCTGGCTCTGCGTGGGCGAAGAGTTCCGCAGCAAAGATGTTGCCAAAGAGTACGCCATTGCCACAACATGGCTGATCCGGCTGGGGGTGATAATACTGCTTTGCGGTATAGGTTTTTTCCTCAAATACTCCATTGACCGCAACTGGACTCCGCCGGTGGTGCGGGTGATTATGATGCTCCTTGCGGGGCTTGCCATGGCAAGTTTCGGCTCGTGGAAAAGTCAGGGCAAATACCGCCCCCTTGCCATTGCACTGGCAGGTGCGGGTTTTGTTACGCTCTATTTAAGCATTATGGCGGCGTATAAACTTTATGGACTTATCCCGCCAGTGTACGCTTTCGGTTTTATGATCGCTGTAACTGTGGGAGCCATGGCAAGTGCCTTGGGCACCAATGCGTTGCTGACAGCTCTGCTGGGTTGTACGGGCGGATACCTTACTCCTGTATTTATCAGCACGGGTTCCAACAATATAACGGCACTGTTTATATATATGACTATTCTGGGAGCCGGAACATTGCTGGTTGCCCGTTACCGCAACTGGGTATTGCTCAATGGAGCAAGTTTTATCTTTTACGCCATTATTGGCGGCATGGCAACGGGTAAATATATTACGCCCGAAAACGCTTTGCCGGTGATCGGACTTCTGGCGTTAAACTTTGCTGTTTTCGGCATACAAAACTACACCGCCTCCACCAAACGGGATATGACTTTTGCGGAAGTTGTGCTCTTTTGCGGCAATATAATATTTTATCTGGCGGCGGCACTGCCCATAGCCAACAAGTTTTTCAAAGCGTGGCAAATGCCCGCTTTGCTGACGATATTTATGGCACTGTTGGCAAGCGGCAAGATATTTTATATGGTCAGAAAAAGACAATACAGTTCGGCAAAAATTCTGGCAATTTTTTTGCAAATCGAGCTTTGTTTTGCTCTGGCATTGACCGTGCCGCTTCTGCTGGGCAGTCAATGGGTGATCGCCGCATGGAGTGTTCTGGCATTTCTGCTGGTGGATGCCGCGTGCAAGATCCGCAGCAAAACGCTGTTGGTCTTTGCTGTGATAGTTTACATAGCTTCGGCATGGTTTGAAACCTATTCGCCACAGACTTTCAACGATGATTATAAATCCTTTATTCCCCAGCTGGTGAATATGCTGCTGACTGCGGGTGTATACATTGCCAGTATGACAGCGTCGGCAATCAAACTCATTAAAAACAGCGATAAATTCGCTCTTGCCGAAACGCAGACCACCAATGTAGTAAGCGGTTTGGGGCAAATCTTTATTGCCATATCTGGATTGCTCTTTTTCTATTGCACAAGCTACGAACTGCATACAGCAATGCACTACTATTTTATAACTTTCAAATCCGGTATTCTGGTAGCTTACTGGAGCATACTTGTTGCAGTAAGTGCGTATCTCGTACATAAATACAAACTT
Organism: Victivallaceae bacterium; assembly: GCA_045533055.1. GTDB lineage: Bacteria > Verrucomicrobiota > Lentisphaeria > Victivallales > Victivallaceae > SIG78. The sequence continues at coordinate 3,124 of JAZSHD010000221.1, forward strand.
TTGCAGCTGCAATTTATTCCGCTGGTACTTTTGGGTCTGGCGGGAGTTTGGATGGTGATAAGTCACCGGGAATTCGGCGGAACTTTCTGGAAAGGTTTTGCCTACACCCTTGCTACTGCCGGTATTTACATAGCGTCAACTGTTCTGGCGGCAAGAGAGTTTGCCAAGATTGCATTATCAGAAACTCTTGCAGAAAAAGTCAGAAAAAATGCCAAAGTTATTTCCATAGTGTTATACTCCATTTCGGGAGTGTTGTTCTTTATTTACAGCAGTAAAGAGTTGTTCGACGGTTTGACTCTCTATGTGGCAAATTTCCGAAACGGCGGGCTTTCGGTCTATTGGAGTGCGTTGGCGTTTGCCTTGCTGGTGTGGGGCTTGCGTAAACAGCGTAAAGTTTTGCGGTTGTGCGGTATCGGATTATTTTTGACTGTGGCACTGAAAATCTTCTTCATCGACCTTGCCCAACTTGAACAGATTTGGCGGATCGTGGCGTTTGCCGCTATCGGGGTGGTGATGCTCGTGGGGGCGGTGGTGTATATCCGCTGCAAAGATATGTTTATTGAAGAAAAGGAACAAAAATAATGTTTGCCAAATACCTTTTATTGTTTATCTTCACAGCAAGTGCAGCTCTTCCGGCTGCGGAAGTTGCCGCCGAACGCTACACCAAAGTCCGGAACGGCTCGCTGCCGAGAATATTTACCACCACCAAAAGTCAATGTTTCAGCCAGCTGTTGCCCCTGAACGGCAATCTGCCGGTGATCGTGCTGGATGAGGATATTTATAAACAGCTCAACAGCACCTATACCAATATAGCTGTTGCCGACGAACAAAATCAGCTCTTGCCCTTTGTGATACAAAAACTTTACAAGTACAACACCGTTACCAACTACGCCCCCTTATCCGGCAAGATAACCAATTTTGCCATCGACCAGCAAAAGAACGAAGCAGTTATTGAGTATGAATTGAGCGGGAATACAGCCGCAGCCATCGGCAAATTGTCGTTGGAACCTTACGGCAGAAAAAAGTTCAATAAAACTATTACGCTGGAGTTTGACGATCAAAGCAAGGTGGAAAATCTCAAATTTTTCAACCACCGGAGCGTAGTGGATTTTTCCCGCCACACCTTTGAGTTTGCTCCGAAAAAGACGAAAAATATCCGCATAAAGATCGCTCCCTTTGCCGAAAAACACTCCCACGCCAGCCAACTTGTCCGCAGCGGCGATAAGGAGAATTTTACCGAAAAAAGAATTCTGACTGAAGAGCTGAATTTGCATAAAATCACCTTTTATCAAGCCCGAACCAAACTCTATCCGGCGTGGGAAATGGAAAAATCAAAACGCTTTCCGGTGCGGGAAATCCCCGGCAAAGCCAATCAAAGCGTGTGGGAGTTTACGCTTGACCAATACCCTGTAAAAGATTTGCAAATAGTCAGCACCACGCCCAATTATCACCGGAAGTATGAGCTTGAATTCAAGATCAATATCAAAGAAACCAACCAGGAAGCCACGCTCTGCCGCTTCAGCGGAGTGCTGAAGCCGGGTAACAAGTTGGAATTTAATGATATAAGAGCTGTCAGAGCCATCCTGACCATCGAAAATCAATCTGATACTCCATTGACAGATGTTGACTTCAAGTGGATGACGCCGCAAGAAGGCATTATCCTTGACCCGGCAAGCGATGTAAAAGAGTTCAAACTCTATTACGGCGGCGAAGTAGGCAAGCTGCCGGAATTTGACTTTAAGCACTATGTGGATAAATACAACGGCAAAGAGTACACCTTCCTTGAGCTGGGTTCGGAAGAAGTCAATAAAGCTTTCAAAGAAGCCGATTACACCGCAACCGATTTCCTGAAAAAGCTCCTGCCATACATAATTGGTCTGGCGGCACTTTTCATAGCCTGGGTAAGTTTCAAGATGCTGAAAAATGTAAAAATTGCCAACGAAGAATAACCGGAAAACTCTTCGCCCCGGAACTTGCCGGAAGGCTTGATTTTAAAGTCATGAGAACCGGCAAACTCCACAGCTTCCCGATAAAAAGGAAAGTTGTCATAAAGATACTGATCCCGCTTGCGGTTATACTCCAAACGGGCTTTTTCCCGCCGTTGGGCAGTACGCTTGTTGCGGTCGCTATTATTCTCCCGCATGGCAAAAACGGCAAAAGCGTGAGCATCTTTTTCAGAAACGGCAATACCCTTTTTGGCAAGATAATCTTTATAAATACGATCCTCATGGTCAAGAGCAAACCCCACAAAAGGTTTAAGGATCAAAGTAATATCCCGTCGGTCAGCCTCCGAAAACTCCGCCAAAAGAAACCGGTAATGCTCATCAATGCGGATATCTTCATCGGAGAAAGCCACATAGTTGCGAACCCCGGAAGAATCACCAATATAAGTAATACCATCAATACCGGCACGATAAAGAAACTCACTGGCAGCCTTGGGCGAGCCAAAGATATAAATCATTTGCTCATAAAGCTGCCCGCCGCTGATCCCGGCAGCCTTATTAAATCCGAGATTGGTCAAAAACTTTTTGCGTTCATACTCAAACCCGCCTTTTTTGTCCGTATCAGTCCGTTCAATTCCGTTCAAGTCCGTATTATCTTCAGCAATCTTCAATGCTTCAGCAATCAGATCAAGCTGTTCAGCCGGAACGCTCTTATTCCAATCCAAAAGATTTTCCGATTTCCCGGGCCAGAAAGTCTGCTTGTAGAGATTTCTTTCAGGCACTATTCTAATTTTATCCCGGTTTTCTTTAAGCCATTTTACGTATCGCTGTAAAAATTCAAAAAGACTCTTAACCGCCGGGGTAAGATGTTTAATTTCGCCATAATGCTCCATATGAGATTCGTTATATTCAATCGCCCAATCTATATAATCTTTAGATGTCGCCCCTGTGAAGTTAAAAACAATGTCTTCATCAATTTGGAGCCTTTCCAGATCATCAATTAACACACTCTCAAACTGACCAAACTCATCTCTTTCTTTCTTAACTCCATCGATGCTAAGTACAAAGGGTTTTCGTCCAATATCCTGTTCCGCATACCATTCAGCGACTTTCCGGCTTTCAGAGCCATAAAGCCCCCAGCCATAAACCTGTGCCCCTTCGCCGGTGCCGATAAACTGCAAAGAAGGCTTGTCATAATCGGCAGCCGACCCGGTATAAACCGGACTGACCGAAAACCGGAAATTATCTTTTTTCAGATTTTTTTCGCCATCCGGCTTGACATTATCAAAAACATCACCTATTGTATATATGCCTCTACGGTATATATTTGCGTCGGAGCCGTTTTTAGCAGAAGCCGACAGAATCTCTTCTGCGGAGGTATTTGAAAAGGCGGAAATTACCCAATTTCTGCCTTTTTGCTTTACCCGCAAAATGATCTTTCCATCATCTGAAATAATAATTTTTTTCTTTTTTCCGCCAGACCTTATTGAGCCATTGCTTATAACATCAACGATTTTATTCCAGTTGATATCCGGATGGCGTTTCATAATATGCGCCAAACCATACCCGCCGTCATCGTCAATGCCTTCGCCAGTCCTGCCGTAAACAATGTCAATATCGCCGAGATCCGACCGATTAAATGCCGCTGGCACAAAGCCATCTTGTTTTTTAAGCAAAAATTCAATAGCCTGCAAGCCTTTACCGCTCATAGAAGTATAAGCAGTACCCCATTCATCTGGAGCGGGGAAATAACCTCCATCCTCATCCAAAGCAAACCGAAGCCCCGCCGCCCCGGTTGCAGTATTCCCAGTACTCCCAGTATTCCCATCCGCCCCAACAGCTAAATTTTCTTTAGCAGTTGCGCCATCGACAACGGTATCTTCTCCCATACCATCCCATACATTCCCATACTCTCCCATATTTCCCCGGGCGCCCTCCCGCCTGATCCGGCGGGCAGCCATAGAAATAACGCCCTCAATATCCTTGCAAACACATACTTTTCCCGGAATCACGGCACAAAAAAGGGTTCTTCGACGGTTTGTTACTGAAATGGGCAGAAAAACACAAATATAAAGATCAACTTGCAAAACTTGTTTGCAAAGTTGGTCTTTATGGTTGGGCGTGACTTTCCCGTTCATTAACTGAACTTGAAAGTTGGCAGGAACGACGGAAACCTGACAGAGAGTGTTCGGTCTAAAAAGAATTTGCGATGCTCAAACAATGCAGATATAAAAATACTGAATGTATTTATTTGAACGATAAATTTGCTGTAATTGCAGGACAAGTGTAAAAATGTGTATACATATCCGGAGTGTATAATGTCCATATTTCACTCTGCAAACTTCTGTTTTAAATAATCATCCAAGAGCTTTTTTACCCTCATAGCTCCTTGCGGCACACCCCGCAAACCATTATCTTTCAATGCCTCCAAGCTTAAATCTTCCGAATCCTTTTTCTTAAGCAAACGCAAACGGATATAAGTTTGAGTTTGGTCTTTGCCATATTCCGTGGGATTGGTCCAAAATTCCCGATCATCGGTTGTTTCACTAAAACTCATATCTTTTTGCTCAAGCAGTGCCATAAAACGCACTTTGGAGATTGGTTTGGTACAGTATAAATAAATAATATCGCCAACCTGGTAGCTGCGTTTGCCTTGTCGCCAGTCAATATACCCAAATTTATCGAATGCACCCTCATGATTATAGAATCCGCTGTTGGCAGGCATAATCCAACTATTTCCGGTAAGAGTAATCTCTGCTTGCAATGCTGAACCTAACTCAAAGTTATTTTTCTGCGTTTCCATATCAAACCCCTGAATAAATATTATAAATTGTTAATGCCCAAAATTTTATGATGAGACGAGTTGTTTGACAAAAGTGTATCTGACCTTTATTTTTTAGTAATCAAACCCAAAAAATAAAAGGAAGAACCAGATGCACAATAAAATTTACTATGGAAATGTCGATTTGTCAAGTTGAAAATGGATTTTCTTTGGACGAATTAAAAAAGTGGCAGCAGAGCTGATAAAAAGCACCGGAATTAGCAAAAAGAAGGTCGCAGAGCTGGCGGGTGCAGGGCAAGACTCAATAACAAGGTGGTGCAAAGGGGAATCCCCAACACCAAAGCTGCTGCTGGAAAAATTGCGAAAAATAAACCAAGTAATAAACGAATAACTCAAACCCGCCGGCGAGCCCAAAAAATATACCCCCCAAAAAACCATTTCCGCCAAGGAGCGAAAATGTTTTTTTGTGTAAATGTGGGATATTACATACCATGTTACATACTACATTGCATACTTTTAAAATAATCAGGACCACCAGCTGAGCTGGTGGTTTGTACAAGCCCTATAAGGGCATATTACCGGCATGCCCCCATAGGGGGCGCTGATAAAGGTTCCACCATTCGCACCAAGTTCCCAGCTGCTCCTGAAGCACCTGTAGCTTTAGTTTTTCAAATTCTTTTCGCCAGTAAATGGGTCAAATAATTCCACTTGCACTAATTTATCTTGCGCGGCATCCTCAAGTAGTTGATTTCGTATATATTCTGCTATCACTTTCCGATTACGACCAACTGTA
>JAZSHD010000007.1:0-5776 GCA_045533055.1 Victivallaceae bacterium
CTGTCCGACCTGTCCGACCTGTCCGACAAGCCTTGCCGCGGCGAAGCTTCAGCGTAGCCGGGCACCATCAACCGTACCGCCCGCGTATGCGGCGTAGGCGGCAATCAGCCGCCATTTACCATACAGCCCGCTATTCCCGCCGTTAAACGGCGGGGATAGCGGGCATAAAAAACTCCGGGGTTTGGAAATTTCTTTCCAAACCCCGGAGTAAGATTCGCTTACAGTTGATCAGGCGGCAACCGCCCGATCAACTTTCAGACCGTACTGCTTACGCAATGGTGTAGCTGAAGGAACCTTTGGTTTCTTCATTCAAGCCAACACCGACATAGGCAGACTTTTCGGTTTCAGTAGCAGCTGCAACCTTGAAGGTAAGAGTACCTTGATCAGCATTGAAGGTGATATCCAAAACATCTTTACCTTCAACCTGCTTGGTGACCAGAGCGGAACCAGAGAAGTTGAAGATCTTCAGAGCCTCTGCTTCGGTCTTACCCTTGAGCTGTTCACTGGTAAGAGTATAGGATTTTGCTTCATCAGCTCTTTCGAACTTCACAAAGTCAAGGTAGTCACCAGCGATTTCATTGCCATTTTCGGTCTTGAAGAAATCAAAACCGCCGCCGAGCCAGCCGCCCATGCCTGCTTCGAAATCCTTGGCAGTGATATCACTGTTATCGCTGATTTCAACAGCAGCACCCCAGAAGTTTTCTGCGGTAGCACCCATGTCGACCTTGGTACCCTTGAAGCTATCACCGATTTTCTTCAAATCTTCGGTGGAGGCATAGATGGTACCTTTACCAGTGACTTCAGCAGCACCGGCGATATCGTAACGACCTGCAGGTGTGGCAGGTTCTGTACCTACCACCGCTTTAGCAGCAGGTTTAACAGCACCCTGGAAGATCACAGAACCGTCGACAACCAGTTTGTCTTCTTTCTGGAGATCCATATACTTGGTAACCAGAGTTGCACCCTTGGCGATCTTGATGGTTTCAGCAGCATCTTTTTCAGTTGCAGCCAAGCCGTCTTTTTCCTGGCCCTTTTCGGCAACAGCCAGACCCTGATAGCTGTCGAAGTAGTTGACGAAGCCCTCGGCACCCTTCTTGACATCAACAGTCTTGAAACCGCTGACCTGACCATCGATATCAACATTGGTCATGCTCAAGGAGCCAACCACGCTCGTGTAATCAGTCAGGGCAACTTCATGAGCATTTACCGCATCCTTGGCTTCATCTACATCAGTTGTTGCAGGATCATCTTTAACTGCAGGCACAAACTCAGCCCAATCATAAGTCTTAACTCTGTTGTAACCGGTAGCGACATTACCATCGACAGTGGAATCAGTCAATGTTACCTTGGCAAAGTTATAGATACCACCTTCAACATCAGCATAGGCAAGCTTGAGGCTGCCAACTGCGGTGCTCTTGTCAAAGTTCAACTTCTTGGCGTCATCATCGTAATCTGTCTTGGTAAACTCGCCAGTAAAATCATAGTAGCCATCTTTGTTATAACCAGGAGTTACAACATACTTGCGTTTCTGTTCGAAATTGGCATCGGCACTAATATTGCCTTTGACAACCACAGATTTGATGGTGGTGGGATCATCCTTGGTCTTGCCCTTGATTGCAATACCGGCGATATCCACATCCTTGTAGTTTATGATGTTACCAACCTGATAGAGGTCTTCAGCGGCATTCTTGTCAACCTTGAAGGTAACTTTGCCGTCAGCCTTATTAGTAACAACCGACTCAACCTCTCTGGTTTTTGCTATATCGTTCTTGGCATTTTCATAGCTGTCATAATTCACCACTGTCTTGTTAACAGTTTTGTCATTGGAAGCACCGGTAATGCTGCCGTTGACAGAAGTGTTGGTCAGCTTGACAGTCTTGAAACCAGTGATATTAGCTACCTTCGCAGGAACAGCGGCAACATAACCCTCTTGACCTGCTTCGCCAACAGCATCCTTAGCAAAGACACCGATGACAGAGTTGGTTGCAGTCAGAGAAGCGACAGCTGATTTAGTTTCGGTAAACTGCATATCAACGGAACCTTCAGTAGCACCTTTATTCCATTTTGCAGTATCCTTCCAAACCATACTGTTATTAAGATCAGCTTCAATACCATCGTAGCCATTACTACCTGTAACAACAGAGTTGTCCAGGGTCACAGTCTTGAACCCATCAATTTTACCGCCGATTTCGGCAGCAACAGCTTTGAAGGTACCTGCGGCAACATCCTTTAAATTATTTGTGAAAGAACCTTTGACGATCTTGGCGTCGTCATCATTAACCATTTTATTGTTGCCAACACTGGTTTCGGTTTCACTACCGGTAACACTGCCATTGACTTTGACCAGAGTTTTAGCTCCGGATTTCTTATCAACAGCACCAGTCAGAGTCACATTGAGGTAATTGGTAATAGCACCATTGATGACAACTTCCTTGGCATCTTTGCGAGCGAGACCAACAGTTACACTGCCTTCGGCAGCTTTCTTGCTGTTCCAGGAAACATACTTGCTGATGCCATCAGCAGTGGGACCTTCAGCAAAGCTGGCTACACCGTAGATGGGTTTGGTATAATCATTTTCGGTGACTACATTACCATCTGCATCCTTCTCTTCGACCATTACCGGAATCGGGTTACCATACTCATCCAGCTTATCGGTCATCTGCGGAACAGTTTTAGCCACATCAACCCACAGCAGGTTGCCTTCTGCATCTTTAGCCTGCTCTTGTACATAAACAGGTACACCATCTTCGACCTTTGGGATCATTTTGGTCTTCTGTTCGTAGGTGGTTACACCGACATTGATGAGCTTGGCAGATTCGTACTTGTCATTGGTGGAGTTCATAAGAACACCGTTAATGCTGCCGTTGACAGAAGTGTTGGTCAGCTTGACGGTCTTGAAACCGCTGATATTAGCTTTCTGCTCAGCAACAGTTTCGTCCTTATCTGTCGTTTTGGGATCATCTGCAACACCAAAGACACCGATGGTGGAATCAGCAATGGTCACGCTGCCGGCGGCAGAAGTCTTTGTGGTCTCATCATAGGTGGCAGAATAGGTAGCAGGAGCTTCGCCTTTGCCCTTAATGGTCTTGTAACCATACTTTTCGGTCGTGTTGCTGTTTGCACCAACAGAGATACTTCCCTTAACCACCGAATCAGTAACCTTGACAGTCGCAAAGTTTTCAACTGCTCCACCAACTTCGGCAGCAGTTGCGGTAAAGTTGCCGGCGTAGGTATCTTTGTAGGTTTCGTTCTTATTGCCTTTAACATTGGCTTCTTCAAAGACAGTGGTATCTTTGAAGGTATCGTTATCGGTAACAGCACTCTTAACACTGCCGCCAACCTTAACGATTTTTTCTGCAGCACCGGTCAAAGTAACCTTGGCATAGTTGGTGATTTCACCGGCGATTTCAACATCGGCAGCGTTCTTCTTATCCACAGCAACGGTCACAGAACCATCAGCAGCACTCTTCCAGGTAGAAGAAACCTTCTTGCTAACACCAATATTATTTATACCAGTGGGATCTTCAGCAAAGGTGAGAGCACCGTAGATGGGTTTGTCTTTATCATCTACTTGCTTATCAACCATCACCGGAATCTTGTTGCCGTTATCATCCAATTTCGGATTTTCGCCATCCATTTCCCACAGCAGGTTGCCATCTGCATCTGTAGCCTGTTCCTTAACGGGCTTCTGTTCGTAGGTGGTGCCACCGGCATTGACCAGTTTGCCGGGTACAGATTCATACTTTTCGACTTTGCTGGTGTTAAGTACGCCAGTGATGCTGCCATTGACAATGCTGGAACCAGTCAGCTTGACAGTCTTGTAGCCCCAGATGCTACCATCAACTGCTGTGACTGCTTCAACGGTTTCGTCTTCAGGTGTGGTCGGATCATTTGCAACACCTTCAACACCCTTTACACCGAAGGTGGAACCGGTGGCAGTGAAGCTGCCGGTGGCAGAAGACTTGCCGTTAAAATCATAGGCAGCAGAATAGACTGAAGCTTCTTTGACCTTAGTGGTCTTGTAAGTATATTTTTCGGTGACACTTTCAGTAGCACCGACGCTGGCACCGCCCTTAATAACAGAATCAGTTGCCTTGACGGTAGCGAAATTGGTAACAGCACCTTCAACTGCGGCTTCTTCAGCGGTGAACTGGCCATTATATGCTGCCTTTTTGGTAATGGTGGTGTTGCCTTTGACATTCTTGTCTTCAAAGACAGCTTTATCAGCAATCTTGACTTCGGTATATACACCCACCCAATCGACCTGACGATCGCCAGCCCAATCCTGCTGAACAACTTTTTCGTCTGTCTTGTCGCCTTCAGTATTTTTCACATCTTCAATGACAACTGCGTTGACATTATTGACATCAAAACGACCATCAAAACTGTAAACCCAGCCCTTAACTTCGGCACCTTCCTGAAGTTTGACAGTCTTGTAGCCAGAGATGGATTCAGCAACAGCGTTTTCTTCCAAAGTCACAGTACCAGTGGCAGTAACTTTAGCTTCAGTCATCAAACCCCTGGTTTTGTCATAGCTGTAATCTCTACCGGTGACATTACCATCTTTATCGGTAATGTCGCCAACATTATTCCAGTCGATTGCAAAATTCTTTTCATCATCAAGTTCGGCATACTTGTAAGAGGTTTCCGAAGTGCTGATATCACCTGCATAGGCACCAGCCTTGACATTGACAGTCTTGTAGCCCGAGATAAGATCAGCTGCAGGCTTATCAACCGGCACAGTTTTTTCGTCAGCAGTGCCTACATTTATCTTCTTCCCATCCTGATAACCCTTGGAGGCGATTTCGATCTTGCCGCCGGCAGCAATGCTTTGGCTCTTCAGAGAAGTTGTAGCGGTATCGCCCTTGCCATATTTATATTCAGTCTGCTTATCAGCTTCGAAAGTAATATCGCCCTTAACTGCACCACCTTCAACGATTTTAACATCGGCAACATCTTCGATGTCCCAAGCTTCAGGCAGAACAACCCCATTAACTTCAAGAGAGCTCTTGCCATCAGCATCAATATTGATTTCGCGATCAGCAAAATACTTGAGAGTTGCTTCATCCAGTGAAGTCTTATCAAGAACAACTTTACCGCCAACAACATCGATTTCAATAGCTTCAGCAGTAGCGTCAACCAAAACAATACCGTCGGTCATGGCAGCGTCACGCAGTTTGTCATTTGCAGCGTTCCATGTATCAACTGCAGTCTTGTTTTCAGCTTTTTCATACCAGGCAGCTTTGGTATTGGTTTCATCAAAGGTCGGTTTCTTGTCGTCAGCCAGAGTAGCGACATAAGCATCGACCAGAGCGTCTACCCAACCATTGTTCCACTTATCAATGGCCTCTTCGTTAGCAGCATAGTACTCACCCTTGGTGATTTTGGCGAAGTCAGGCTTTTCAAAACCTTCAACTGCTTCGTTAGCTTTGACATAAGCATCAACAAGAGCGTCAGTCGCTGTAACATTGGCAGCATCAACCAGTTCCTGGTTGGCTTCGTAGTAAGCAGCCTTGGTATTGGTTGCATCAAAGGTCGGCTTTTCTTCCAGAGTTGCAACATAAGCATCGACCAATGCTTCGATCTGCTTAACTTTCAAATCAGCAGCAGCCTTTTCATCAGCCTGAACTTTAGCCAACAGAGTTTTGATGTCAGCAAAAGCATCCTTGCCAAACTCATACTCAACCTTGTTGACTTTGACTTTGTCACCGTCTTTTTTCTTCCATGTGGAATTTACAACGAAATACGCCATAATTTTACCCTTTCTTTTATAAGT
>JAZSHD010000111.1:0-4963 GCA_045533055.1 Victivallaceae bacterium
AGATAAAACTATGAAAATAATACTGCATAGAAAACTATGCAGACAGGATTTTTGTTGCTTTGAAATAAAAATTTAAGAAAAAATAACAAAAAACAAGGAATCAGCCCTTGACTTTTACATAATAGGAGGGGAAAAAGGACCTTTCCTCCAAAAGGTCTTTTTCCCCTCCTCAAGTCATACCGTTTTTTTACACAAGTGTTTTTATTGCTTCTTCTAACAAGCCGGTTTCGTAGAGCAGGTCGAGGATGGTGTAGCGGTTGCGGATGAGTTGGGCGGTTTTTATGCCGTGGAAATATTGTTCGGCAGTCAAGCCGATTTCTTCGTATTGGGTGGGGGCTTGAGCGTTTTTCAGCATTTTCCGCAAGGTATTTGAGGAAATGAGCTGTTTTTTCATTCGCTCTTGCATTTGCTTCCAGTGGTTGAAAATCATTTCCCGGCGTTCAGTCATTGCTTCGTTGAAGGGCGTTTTGTTCAATGCCAGATCGGCTATGGTGCTGCCGTAGCAATCTTTTTTCAGGAGTTCGGCGATTTCGGCGATGCGTTCGGCTTTGCTCAAGGGGGCTTTTGCCATGCTGCGGGCAGCTTCAACACTGGTATTTATTACAAACTCCTGCAGCTGACTTATTGCCAGTACACCGATACCTACTTTGAAGCCGTGGGAAATCTCTTCGCCGTTTACTGCAAGGTGCTCCATTTCCCAGACATGACTGCAAAGGTGTTCGGCTCCGGAAGCGGGGCGGGAATCGTGATACATCTGCATAGCGTAACCGGTGGCGGCAAGCCCGAGGAAGAGTTTTTCCAGGTTGTCCGGATCGGCGAGGTTATCTTGCAAATCATCCTGCACCAGACTCCAGATGGGTTTATCGATTGGTTCAATACCCAGCTCATCAGCGATTATCCAGTCCGCTCCGCCGGTGATTTTGCTCATCAAATCGGCATATCCGGCCGCCATCATTGCCCGTGGGGCGGTCTTCAATATGTTTCTGTCGGCAATCAAGGCGTAGGGTGCGGGGCAGGGGACAGTTTTCTTCTGCCCGGCAACCGCCATAGCTCCGCCGCTGGCGGTGTAACCATCAACGCTGGGGGCGGTAGCTACGCAGCAATAGGGGAGCTTTTTTATGTCAGCAGCACACTTGACCAAATCGTTTATCACCCCCGAACCGACAGCTGTCGGCACGCAATCACCGGCAAACTTTTCTGCAAGTTCCTGCGATAAAGCATAATCCGGGTGGGGCTTGGGTTCGGCGGGGAGAATTATTGGTTCATACTCCTGCAATCCGGCTGCCCTGCACAACGCCTGAACTTTTTCCCCCGCAACACGCCATGTGTTGCCGTCGGCAACTATCTGGACTTTTTTGCCGGGAAAATACTTTTGCAAAACTTTGGGCGTTTCGGTCAAGGCGTTGGAATCCAGCACAAAAACTTTGGTTTCGATATTTTCGGGCAATTTTATGTAACGCATAAAAACTCCTTACGCCAAGACTTTTTCCCAGATAGCTTGCAATTCACCCAGATTGTCGCAGCTGAAATCAGGCGTTACATCAGCGTAGCTGGCAAGGTCAGCACCTTCGCCGGTTATGCGGCAAGTCAAAGTTCCGGCATTGACCCCACTGGCTATATCCGTTGCCAGCCGGTCGCCGATCATCAATGTTTCTCCGGGCTTCAAGCCCAAGCGGGCGGCGGCGTTGGTCAAAAATCCGCCGTGGGGTTTGCCCAGCTGGATAAGTTCTTTGCCCGCAGCAAGTTCCACGCAGCGGGAGATAGCTCCCGAATCCACCAGCACCGTAGGTTGATCGGTGGGGCAGAAAACATCCGGGTGGCTGGAAAAACTCGGTACTCCGCTTTGCAGGAACCACGCCGCCCGGCAGAGCCGGTCGTAGGTTAAAGTTTTGTCAAAAGATACGATGTTGGCGTCAGGAGCATCATCCACGATCTCAAAACCGCTTTCAGCTAATTCCTGCTGCATGGAAGGTACGCCCAGCACAAAGAGTTTTTTCACCTGCGGGTAGTCGTTGTGCAGCACATCTGCCAGAAAGTCTATGGAGGTGTAAAACTCTTCTTCGCTGGCAGATAAGCCGAACTTGGCAAGATGTTTGACATAATCGCTCTTGCTGCGGCTGGAGTTGTTGGTGCAGTAGTTCCACTTGATATTGTGCTTTTTCAGAAATTCCAGAAAAGGCAGCGTAGTGGGATAAAGTTTGCTGCCGTGATAGATAGTTCCATCCATATCCAGAAAAACTGCTTTGACTTTGGCAAGTTTTTGTGCATTATCCATTGAATTTTCCTTGAATTATTATAAAAAAACACCTTTATTGTTAAAGGTGTTGCAATATTTATTTTTATTTACACTAAAACTAAATTCAGCATCTTTTCCGTTGCCTGTATGGCGGCGGCGAGCTGGTCACTGTCTACGCCGATAGTGATAAGCGGCCGTTCGCCGGAGTTTTCCCAGGTGATCCGGGTTTCCACCAGAGCATCGGTTTTGCCCCCGGGGGGGATACGCACTTCGTAATCGATCAGTTTCGGGAAGGTTTTGCCGATACCCTTCAATGCTTTACGCAGAGCTTTGACAAAAGCATCGTACCCCCCGTCGCCGTTGGCGGAACCGTGGATAAGCTCGTTTTCGTACTTCACTGCCACCATGGCGTGAGGCGTTACCCCAAAACGGGTTTCGATCTGGTAATCAATGATCTCCACCTTGCCGGAAATGGGCTGATTGAGTATATTGGCGATCACAAAGGGCAAATCCGCAGCAGTCACCTGCTTCTTTTTATCGCCCAACCGGACGATTTCTGCCAACACCCGTTTACGCTGGGCGTCGTCAAGCTCAATACCCACTTCTTCGAGGTTCTTTTCCAGCGAGGCTTTGCCGGAGAGTTTGCCCAAAGCATAGACCCGGTTGCGGTTGAACCGTTCCGGCAAAAGCTTGTTGGCGTAGAGATCGCCTTTTTTATCGCCGTCGGCATGAACTCCGCAAGTTTGGGTAAATACATCGGTACCCACCACCGGCGTGTTCCACGAACAGCGTTTGCCGGAAAGGGTCTGTACCATGCTGCTTACATAAAAGAGCTGTTTTTCGGCAACCCTTATCTTCCGGTCGGTCATATCGTGGATCGCCACGGTCAGCTCCGGCAGCGGCTGATTGCCGGTGCGTTCGCCCAAACCGTTGATGGTGGTGTGTACGCCAGAAACTCCGGCTTTGATCGCCGCAATGCTGTTGGCGGTGACCATGCCATAGTCGTTGTGGCCGTGGAAATCCACCTTCAACTCCGGAAACGCCGCAAATACCCATTCCAGATAACGGGTCACTTCGTCCGGAGCCAGCACCCCCAGAGTATCCGGCAGCATTATGCGGGATACCGGCAGTTTGGTGAGGACTTTTATAAAGTTGTATACATAGCCGAAATCATCTTTGGAGCCGTTTGACCAATCTTCCAGATATACATTGACCGTCAGCCCCAGCGAGTGGGCAAATTCGATCTCTTTGGCTACTTTGGCGTAGTGATTTTCCGGCGTGCTCCGCAACTGGATACGGCAATGTTTTTCCGAGCCTTTTGCCAGCAGATTTATTACCTTGCCGCCGGCATCGTGGATCCATTGAGCGGACTTGCCGCCGTCGATAAAGCCCAGTATTTCCATGCGGTCAAGCACGCCGTGCTTTTCCGCCCACGCTAAAATATTTTGTACCCCGATGCGTTCGCCTTCTGATACCCGTGCCGAACCGATTTCCAAACGGTCAACCTTGGCACGCAATATAAGGACTTTGGCGATCTGGAGCTTTTCTTCGGGAGTGAATGCAACCCCCGGAGTCTGCTCGCCATCACGCAAAGTGGTGTCAAGAATTTCCACAAAAGCACTGCTTTTGCTCTTTTTCAGTTCGGCATCCATAGCTTTTTTACCTTATTTTTACGCCGGATCGACGATGGCAAACATCAGAGAGCTTTTGAATACCACTTTGCCGTCCACGGAAATAGTACCGGAACCCTTGCCGAAAGTCTTGCGGGCAGGGGGCAGAGTCACATCCACCACCAGCTGGTCGCCGGGGTAGACGGGGGCAAAGGATTCTGCATCCATAAGGGCGGCAAACAAGCCCAGCTTACCGGCATTTTCCGGACGGGCCAATACACATGCACAACCGGCCTGTGCCATGATTTCGCACAAAACAGTTTCGTTCATTACCGCATAATCTTCAGCAGCGTGCATAAACATTGCTTCGCCGCCGGTAAGGTTTTTTACCGCCACGGCCCGTTCATCGGTCATTTCCCGGATGCCGTCGATCAAGAGGAAGGGGAAACGGTGGGGCATGACCGCAACCACATCGCCGACTTCTTTAACATAACCGGCAGCCCGGTCGTAGTCGTTGAAAAGTTCCGGCATGGCAGTCGGGGCAGATTTTTCACGCATTTTCAAAGTGAACTGTGCTTCACAGGTAATACCGCCGGAGTTGGAAACAGTACCGTTGATAACTGCGGCACCATCTTCAATGCTGACCACTGTTACTTCAACCTTGGCACGGTCGCCGGGCACATTGGGGTTGCGGAACTTGGCTTTGGCAAGTTTCCAGAGATATACATCGTTATTGCCGCTGGGATCGAGCTTGCTGCGGACAGCGATTTCGCCCAACTGTTTCATAGCTTCAACTTGCAGCACCCCCGGCATGATGGGGTGACCGGGGAAGTGGCCCTGAAAGAAGGGCTCATTGATACTCAAATTTTTTACACCCACCAGATTATTTTCGTCAATAACCTGCACCCGGTCGAGCATCAGATTGGGGTTGCGGTGGGGGAGAATAGCTTTGATTGCACTCAAGTCGAGAACTTTTCCGGCTTCCAACATAAATTACCTCTTTCGTTTGTTTTATGAGGTAATTTCAAAACTCCTCAAAAGTCGTCAAAGGCACAACCTTCGCCCAGTACAAGGAGCGTTTTCGGCGGTTACCTTTCAGGTAGCCACCTCAAACTAC
>JAZSHD010000137.1:0-15120 GCA_045533055.1 Victivallaceae bacterium
AGATAAAACTATGAAAATAATACTGCATAGAAAACTATGCAGACAGGATTTTTGTTGCTTTGAAATAAAAATTTAAGAAAAAATAACAAAAAACAAGGAATCAGCCCTTGACTTTTACATAATAGGAGGGGAAAAAGGACCGATCCAGCAAAAGGTCTTTTTCCCCTTCTCAAGTACCGACCCTTATTGGGTACAGAGCCTTTTGCAAAAACTGTTGGCTTTGTTAAAGCTCACAGCTTATTTCGCTTACGGCTCGCTATTTTACAGAGCAGTCCCCGCTGGCTTGTCACACCGCAGCCATGAGCAGACCGTTGGCAAAGGTAAATATAAAATCTTGCAGGAAAAACTGCGTGCCGGTAAAGTTATATTGCCGTATCCCTGTTGAAATAACCCGATCAAACTGCGGTTCTTCCCCCCAAGCCCCCTCTGACTCAGGCTGTGCACCTGCCACCGGAAACCAGAAAAAAAAAGTTCCGGAGAATACTTTGTTGTACTTTCCGGAACTTCCCAAAAACTTACTTGTTCTTGTGACGCATCGCCTTAAGCTGCTTCTTACGCTTGTGCTTGGCGATCTTCTTGCGACGCTTTTTCTTGAGGTTGCCCATTTTGAACTCTCTCTCTGTTATGTTATTTAAACGGAATGTTTAGTTTGATTACTTGGCAATGCTGTTCATCAGTTTGTCGAGCTGCGACTTTTTGTTGGCAGCTTTGTTGGCGTGGATCACGCCTTTTTTGGCAGCCTTGTCGAACTGGCTTGCACATTCACGCAACAGAGTTGCGGCGGCAGCGGCATCGCCAGCGGCGACTGCTGCACGGAATTTCTTTTCTACAGTTTTGAGAGTGCTTTTACGGGCGCGGTTGCGGGCGTTCTGCTCGCGGCTGGTACGCATCCGTTTGATTGCGGACTTCAGATGTGCCATCTTTTGTCTTGCCTTTTCTTTGCGTCGCAAGCGTTTCCACCATGCGACAGTTGATATAATTTAATACTGTTTATATTTCCAAACCTCCTGAAAAATGCAACCTTCACGAGAGTTCCGCCAGGATGGGGGACAGAACCCGATCACAGTTTTCAGCAGAAAATAACCTGTATGGACTACTTAATATGCCACAAAATTCCAAATAGTCAAATTTTTTTAAACTTTTAAAGCTCATTTTGTTATAAATCGTTGTAAAATGGCAAGCTATGTACTGTTGCAAGGCGGTCGGGGCAAGCCCGGCTCACGGTTGATGGCGGCTTAACGGTAACTAACTGTAATAAACGGTGAAACATTGCCGCCAACTATTAGTGCAGTCAGCGTTCCGCTGACTGCGTGAAGTCCGCCTGCGGCGGGTGAAGATGTGAAGAGCTTGCTTTTGACAAAGCAAGCGTGAAGTTGGCCGCTTACGCGAGTATGGTCGTGGACTGTTTAAATAAATACTGCCCGCTTGCCACCGCGTAGTGTAACGAAGCCGGGCGTATGCGGCGCAAGGCGGCATACGATATGCCGTTGTAGGGCGAACGCCTGCTTGTCGCGGCGTAGTGCAACGAAGCCGGATGTGCCGCGCGATAGAATTGGGAAGATTTGGGAGGGTTTGGGAAGTATTGGGAAGCGGGCAAAGCCCGCTGCAGCCGGTTGACGCACCACTCCGGCAAGCTACACGCCGGGTAATTTTTGCTGCCCACGCACAATGTTGCTACGGTTTTGCCAGCCGCCAACGCACAATATCGCTGCAGTTGGCGGCAAGGCTCCCAAAAACCCCCAAAACTTCTCAAACCCTCCCAATACTTCCCACAAAGCCGCCATCAACCACGCCGCCGGGCTTGCCCCGACCACCGGCGGCATCAGCCGCCCACGCACAATATTGCACCAGTTGGCGGCGAACACTTGCGAGCCTATGAACACTATGAATACTACGAATACTATGCAGGCAAAACACGGCATAAAGCCCGCTGACAGCAGTTTGGCGGCAAGAGTTGTCCGTAAAAGTCCGTAAAAGTCCGTACTGCCGCCATCAACCACGCTGCCGGGCTTGCCCCGAAGTCAGGCGGCACCAGCCGCCAACGCACAATATCGCTGCAGTTGGCGGCAAGGCTCCCAAAAACTCCCAAAACTTCTCAAACCCTCCCAATACTTCCCACAAAAGCCGCCATCAACCACGCCGCCGGGCTTGCCCCGACCAACAAAAAAAGTCCGACCGGTCGGACAAGTCGGACAAGTCGGACGGGTCGGACAAAACAAAACTTAACTGTATCAGAGCCAGAATTTATGATATTCTGTAAAATTTGTCGGAATGCCCAGCCGCTGCTTGCCGTTGTTGGTATATTCTTTGGCTTTTACGCTTTCAACATGTCCGTCAAAACAATTCACATTCACATAGCCGTTGTGAACCGCCCCCTGACCATACCCTTTATCGCCATAACGGCGAGTACCACGAGTACCGGAGCCAGACTCATTTTGATCCTGATCGCCATCACAGAAAATCAGCGTATCCGGCTGGTTTGCTAAAGGATTAGCATAATCTTTTGCTTCATGATTACTCATACTGATTTTGCAAATACGATATTTATATGTCGGCCATTTGTCAAAATCAACATTACCTTTTTCGCTATACGCCGTAGGACAGGAAAGCGGAGTCTTTCCTCCTTTAATTACTGATTTATCGTATATATACTTATCCCCATCTTTAATCTCAAGATACGGGGCAATATATTCAATCCAATAACGATGATTACCCGTATAAGCATAAAGGGGATCACTGGCAGCAACAGGAGTATCAAATTCCGGCATCATACCGGCAGCATCATCAGTATACTGCCAGAAAGCCAGTCCCATCTGTTTAAGATTACTGGTACAAAGTGCTCCTCTCGCCCGCTCACGGGCGGCGGAGAGTGCCGGTAAAAGCATTGCCGCCAGAATGGCGATAATGGCAATTACTACGAGGAGTTCTATAAGGGTGAAGCAGTTACACTGCTTCACCCGCCAGCTGGCGGGACTTTCTTTTTTGAACAAACGCATTTTTGATTTCTCCATCAACTTATAGTGTTATAATACATTATACAATATTTTTTGTGAAATTTCAAGGGCTTCCCAATAAAAATCACTTTTTTTCTGCTTTGGGGATCATGAAGTCCCAGTGCTTGTAATCAAATCTTTCACCGGCTTGCTTCATCTCTCTTGCAAGGAACTTGCCCCATTCGCCGGGATTGTTGATCTGCCGGGCACTGCGGAAGGGTACTGCTGCAAAGTAAACTACGCTGCCCTTGCCCACCTTACGCTCAAAAGCGGCGGGGGATTTATCATTATAGCGGGCAATGACTTTGCTGCCGGCGGGAGCTTTAACCGAAAACGCTCCTTCGATGACCGTTTCTTTGCCGTTGAAAATCATGTTCTTATCGCTGCGGACTTTGCCGATCTCGGCACCGATGAGCTTTTTGCGTTCAGCAGCAAGCTCCTTGCCGTCGTTGGCAAAGGCAAAGGCTTCGGGGTCCATAACAATAAGTCTGCCGCCATTTTCCACATATTTGACAAGTTTATCCGCCACAGTGCGGGTCAGATACTTGAGGTTGGGGGCAATGATGAGTTTGTAATCACCGGCTTTGGCACGGTCGTCAGCGATTTCAAAGTCGGAAACGAATTTGAAGTTGCTCTTGAGCTGTTCGCCCATCATCACATACAATGTGTATTCAGCATTCTGTTCAATATCGAACTTGCCCCAGTGGGCGATGTAGCTGTAAAGGATCGCCACGGTGGATTTTTCCGGCAGTGCCAGCGGTTTCATCTTGCGGATGATGCGGGATACCCGGATCATTTCTTCGTAACAGCCGGGAGCCGTTTCCAAATTCCCATCGGTATACCAGCGGACGATGTCGGCACCGTTTTTGATCGCCTGACTTGCCCATTCACGGACATTTTCCTGCGTGGGGGCTCTGCCGCAGTAGTTGAACGCCTGACCGTAAACTGCAGTAAGTTTGCCGCCGTTCATATCGCTCAAAGTCTTGCCGCTGAATCCGGTGTGATAGAGTGCCCGTTCTCTGCCGCACTGGGCAAGCGTGCTGGTGGGATAGGGGTCAACACAGCCGATGTCCGAAACTTTGGCAAAGTCCGGAAACACCTCGATACCACGGAAGGTGGAAACCGTGTTGAAGGCGTTCACCGCCATAAATGGCACATTGGGAGCGTAATGCTTGACCAGATCACGCTCATTTTTCTTGAAGCCGATAACTTTTTCGTTCCAGTATTTGAGGAACGCTATCCGCCGGAAAGGTGCATCAGGATCGTCGTTGGGGGCAAAGTTGTCGAACAAACCATATTTGCCGAAGCCGTGAGTGGCTTTGATCTCTTCGCTTATCTTGTTGAGTTCAGCAACTTTATCCACATTCTTGGTCACGCTGTGGGATTCGTAAATGGTGTTGGTGGGTTCGTCGGTACTGACCACCCATGCCAGATGGGGTATGATCCACGCATCCTGCTTGAAGCGTTCATGCCCCCACGCCATGGTGATCTTGTGCAGCAGCGGGTCGGCGGCGTTGACCAGATTGGCACGGACTTTGAGCACCGCACCCTCTTTGATCGCCTGACGATCCTGACCGCTGTTGTGCAAGTTACAGGCAAATTTCCAGTTGTTTTTCTTGCAAAGTTCCAGAACCCGTTCCTTGCCGCCCATCAGATTGAGCCAGGGGTAACCGATGGGGGTGGCGTCGCAGGCGTCAGCCATTTCTTCAAGCATTTTTGCCTGCCGCAAGTGCCAGGTGGCACCGTTTTCTTTCTTGAATTTGGCACTGTAAGAGTTGATAAGGTAACTGCCGATACCGAAAACCTTGTAGCGGCCATCCTTTTTGCGGGGCACATCGGCAAAGCGTTCAACTTTGCGGTCGATTTTCAGGGGGTCTTCCAGCATCTGCTCCCGGAAACGGGTCAGCACGCCGAAATCTTCCGCAAATTCCAGCGTGGCAAATTTGTCAACATTTTTAAGATCGTTGGAGTGCAGATTCCACTGGGCACTGCCCCGGGTAACACCGGGCACCCGGCGGTTGCGAACCAGATTGATCCGCCATTTCTGTCCGGCTTTGGGAGCAATGCCAAACTCCTTGAACGGCAGAACCAGTTCGCCGGTCCAGCAATCCTTGCCGACCACGGCTTTGCTCTGCCAAGAGTAATTACGCTCCCCCAAGCATCGCCAGGGGTCCCCCGGAACGCGCTGATGAAGCTCGCCGTCAAAGTGGCCGCCCACAGTGTTGAAGATCAACTGCATGGCGTTGTTGTTGGGCGAAGCAATGAAAAGCTCCACCGAGTCGTCGCACCAGACCGGGCTGTCGTGCTTGGTTTCTTTGCGGGAAAGTTTGGTGATCTCTTTTTCAAAGCAACGGACGCCCAAGTAGAGATTTTCGTTGTCATAAGCCAGATACATTTCGCTGGGCATTTCCTGCACCTGATCGGTGCCGAAACGGTAAAAGCGGGTGATTTTGCCCGCCATTGCCCAAACCGGATCATCCAACTTACCATCCAGCACAATGGGAGTGGCGGCTTTGGCGACTACCGCCGAGTCAACAATGGGTTCGACGGCAAGATCTTTGATAATGAATTTTCCGGCAATGCCCTTGAGCCGCAAGATGTGCATACGGGCGGCTTCAGCATTGGCAGGGGCGGTGAATTCAAAGCTGTATTCTTTGGTCTGACCTTTGGCGGGCAGCTCCAACTTCCAGTTCATGGCAGCGTCGCCGCTGGGCTTGCCGGCTTTGTTCTGGAAATCCAGAGAAATGCTGGCAGAACCGCCGGGAGTCTGGATAAGTTCTTCGCTGGTAATGGAAAAATTTATGGAGTAAGTAACAAATTTCTGCAGTTTCAAGTAAGTGTAAAGTGCCGCATTGTCCCCGGGGGAAGCCGAGGAGAAAGTGGCAGTTTTGCGGTCAGCAGAACGCACCAGCTTGATGGAGTTGTTGCGGGGCCAGTTTGCCCAGTAGGCATTGGTTTTGTAGGCACTTTCGACCGCAACCGGGAGAATATCCGAAGCAGGATCAAGAGTAACATTGGTGATCTGGAACTTACCGGCGACCTGCCCGAGATAGAGAAGCACCATCTGTGCCTGTGCAGTATTGGCAGGTACTTCAAAGGTGGTGGAAGCCTTGACATACTTGCCGTTGGTATTTTTGAGTGCCAGCCTGGCGGTGTGGGGTTTTACGCCTTTGAGATTTTTGCCGCCGGCGTCCTGAAAATTGATCTGCATGCGGGCAGAGGGCTTTTTGCCGACCTTATAGTCAGAGAGCTTGTAAAGGAAGCTGAAAGTCATCTTTTTGCCGGGAGTAAGCTTGGCATAAGTGTAAAGACTGGTCATGGGCTTGGGCGAAGCAATAGAAAAATCCAGAACCCGGCTGGAACCGTTGACCGAGCTTTTGAGAGTGATCGCCGGATCTTTTGGGTAAGGATTAAAGAACGCCTTGAGATAGTTGTAACTGCTGTCGGCACAGCACAAGAGAGCAGCCGAAAGCACCACCAGAGTAAAGAGAGATTTTTTCATATTTCGACCCTTTGGTTTGTTATAATCCATTGGTTTAGCACCAATTAATATACCACAAAAACCCCAACTTGTCAAGGGTATAAAGCATAAAATCTGCAAAAACTGCCTTATTTGCCGCAGAGGGGAAAAAAGCTGTAACCGCAAGGAAATAAAATTGTTAAAACACTCAATAAAAGCTCATCAATAAAAAAGTAATTTTTGAAAAAGCAAAACAGTTCCGGGCAACAGCCGCCGGTTTGGCAAAAGGCGAAAAATTCAATCTGGGCGATGATGAAAAAATACGATGTCAAGAACCTGAAAGACGGCTTCAACACCGTCAACGGCGAAGAAGTATTTTACATCAGCAACCCCGCACTTGGCCTGTGGGCGGTAAGAGATAAATTTTACAGCAAATAATTCTGTAAATAATATCTGCAAAAAACAACGGACTGCGACAAGTTTGTGCCGCAGTCCGTTTTTTCTGTAAAATACTGGTTTTATGCTTCTGAACACGCTTTGCGGAAGTTCCGCAGACCCGCTGCCATAGCCCCCCAGTCGCTGATACCGGCAAACCAGTCAACACCCCGTTGCTTCCAGCGGGGGAAATCTCCGGCGGCGGTTCCCAGGAGTTTGCCTTTGGCTTTGACTTTAGCACAAACTTCATCCAGCAGGCTATTGAGTTTTTCATCCTGCATTTGATTTAATATGCCCATGCTGCCGGAGAGGTCGCAAGGCCCGATGCAGATACTGCCGATGCCGGGAACTTCCAAAATTTCATCCAGATTGCGTACTGCTTCGATATGCTCGATCTGGATTATCACCATGGGTTCGGTGTTGGAGCGTTGGGCGTAATCAAAAAAGTCTTCGGCTCCGTAACGGATCGCCCGCCGGACACCGCATCCCCGGATGCCTGCGGTGGGGTAACGGCAGGCGGCGACCGCTTTTTCCGCTTCGAGGGCAGTGTTGACCATGGGGATTATCACCCCGGTAGGGGCAAGGTCAAGATAAGGCTTGATCAGCATGGGATCGTTTGCACGCACCCGCACCAATCCGGCACATCCGGTACCGCGGAGGGCGATCAGATGCCGGTGGACTGTTTCGATGGTGTGGGGGGCGTGTTCGGCATCGATCCAGCAAAAATCCATACCGCAATCCCCGGCAAGCTCGCTTACGCACAAGTCCGAAAGGGTTATAACTGTGCCCAGCGAGATCTTGCCCGTGGTAATATTTTCTTCAAATCGGCTTTTCATAATATCTTATTTGGTATCGATCAAATAGAGTTTGTAGTTGCGGCGGGGTATATTCACCTTAAAGGTGTTATTCTGCAAATTTACAACTTCCCGGGTTTCCGCATCAATGACCTTTACCTTGCCGGAGAAAAACTTTTTATCCAGCGAAACGGTCAGCGAACGCTCTTCCAGCGAAAGGTTGGCAACGGCGACAAGATATTGATCTTTGTTCTGCCATGCAACAGCATAACACTCTTTACCGGTGACTTTTACCGGGTGCTGATTTCCCCAGTAAGGATAGAATTTGACCCATTCATCGCCAATTTTGAAATCCTGCTTGATCTTCATAAGTTTATATGCCGGAGCCGGATTGCAGAAAATGGGCCACAGCGTGTTGTCGTGCATCAGGCACATGGCAAGATATTCCCGGGCGGCTTCTTCGCTGGAAGCATATTCCGGATCGATTTGCGGACTCTTGGTCATGTTGCTCATAATGCTGCAATTCCAGCCGAAAGCCTGCCCGCCGTATTCGATCGCCCACCGTTCCGGGGGCGATACATAATACATAAAATCCCTGCCGCCATTTTTCAGACTTTCGTTGATCTTGTCAGCATTGACAGTGTACTTATCCAGCAGTTTCGGCCGGCTGAAATAGCCGGAGTTGCAGCTTTCGCCGGTGATAACACCATCGCAAAAGCTGGCAATAGGTATTACCAGAGTTGCTGCCAGATGAACCCGCATCAGGGGGAGTTTGCCGTGCTTTTTGTAAAATACCGCACAGAACCGTTTAAGCATATCCCGCCGGGCAAACCAGTCGTATTCCGGATAGCGTTTGCCATCCCGGTCATAGTAACCGGCATCGTGACGGTGGTTGCTGTCCGGCACCGGCCCCCATTCATCCAGATTGGCAATGCCGTCGCAGCCGAGTTCGGCGTGTTTTTCCAAAAGATAGCAGAGAAAATCCTGATAACGGCTGCCCAGCCCTACCTGAAACTGGCGTTCACCGCCGTTGCCCCGGTAGGAGGCAGTCTTCAAAGGCTCAAGCCGCCATTCGTCAAAATACTTTACCTTTTCCGGCGGTTCCCACAGAAAGTTGCTTTCAAACTTCTGATTGGGGTTGTCGGCGTGGTCAGTGGTCGGATCCCATGAACGGTAGGTGAATTTTATATTTTTGTAAACCCCCAGCGTGCAAAGTACCGGGTCGATGTAAATACCGAAAAGCCGGTTGTTTTTATGAGCATCATCAATGCGTTTTTTATACGCTGCCGGGTTGTAGATACGGGGGTAAAAGTGCACCGCCGCCGGATTGGTCAATTTGGGTGCCGTATGGTCAAAACTGAATGAACTGTAAATTACCGGGGTATTGGCCCCATATTTGGTTTGAGCAGTTTTGGCGTAATACTCATAGTTCATATCCATAGCCCGCCAGCCGGGAGTGCGTGGACGCACCGGAGTCGCCATCAAGCCGAAAGTATAGGTAGTACGCTTGCTGAACAACCGTTTTTCAGTGACCGGGGCGATCTCCAGCTTGACTACACCATCGTTGCGGATAACTTTGACTCCGCCCTGACGCTTGGCGCGATCGTGGGGGCTCCAGTATTGTTCGGATTCGCAGAACCAGAGCAAGCCACGGTCATAACTGCCCAGCCAGATCAGGAGTTTGAACGGTGCTTCCCAGACGGTTCCGGAGCCTTCCGGCAGCTTGCGGGTATTGCTTATGCGTGGCACATTCAGCGATAAATACCCTTCACGGGCCCCGGTGTAATGGATGAATTCAGCATATTTTTCAGGATACGGGATAGTGTATTTGAAGTTTTCCACTTCCACCGTGCCCCGGGGAACAATGGTAAAATCAACTTTGATCATGCCGTCATACTCAATGGCGGTGCGGATCTCAACCGATGCATCTTTACTTGTGGCGTAGCTGAACAGTTCCACCACGCCTTTTTTCTGCCGCAATACGGTTTGATTTTCAGGCTTGAAAATAACTTTTTTGCCGTTGATCGTTGCCGAAAATTCCATGGCTCCGGCAAGAAAGTTTTCGTTGAGAATGGTTACTTTGTCCAGCAGACCGTATTTGCCGATGGTGTAGCTTCTGCCCCAGACTTTGGCTGTCGTGCCTTTGAAATCAATCGGGGAAAAGGGCGGCAGAATAAAATCTTCGTCCAACGCTTCAATGCCCCGGCGGTTGGTCAGCCAGTCTTCTTTGGCGGCATCTTCGACAGTAAAAGCCGGAACGGGGCGGACGATTTTTTGCGTGTCGTCGGTGATGAGCTTGTTGGCATCGGCGGCTTTGCCCAGCTCATAGACTTCGATTTTATCTACATGCAGCATTTGTTTGGTGCGGTTGTAGAGCATAAGCGAACACTTGCCGCCATCGGCAGGGGTTACAAATTTGCCGACATATTCATTCCATTTGCCGTCGCCGGAAATTTTATCGCCGCCGTGAAGATAGGTGCGGAATTTTTTGCCGCCCGGCGGGTAACTGCCTATCCGCAAGTCGATTTTTTTAGCTTCGGCAGGTGAACAAATTCCTTTGCGCATCATCATTTTTATTTGATAACAATGATTGTTTTTCAGCGGCAGAACCAGTTTCCGGTAGTGGGGGGCAACCGTGCCGGGAAACTGGAAACATTGTTTGCCGCTGAACGCATCATCTGCCACATGATTGGTGCTTTTGTTCTCAAAGTCCATAGTCAGGACGGGTTTTTCTGCGGCGGCTGCCAGAAGTGTACTCCCGGCAAGCAGCAGAAGCGGTAATGTGTTTTTAAGTTGCATAAAACTGCCTTTCCTTTACATATATTTAATTATTATTGGATTCCGCCTTTGCGTTCGGATGAAAGCGAACTGAAGTAAGTATCGCCGTTGATCGCAAGATCTTTGGTGTTGCAGCGGCCGGTTATATCATAGGGCGTGTACCAGGTAAAACCGTTGCCGGTGGTTTTGTATGTGGATTTTACCGCAACCACATGACCATCGGTCATTAAAATATTGCACATGTTGCCGTGGGCGTTCAGGAGTTGACCGGAGCCGGAACTTAAATTATTGAAAAGCATGTACTGACCTACCTCCGGGGTCTTGGGGCAGCGGGTGTCGCCGCCGTAAATCGTGGCATCCGGCAGAGGGATTTCGGACTCATTGACTGACATTTTCAGGTAATTACTTGTATCCCAGAGGTATTTTCCGCACAGCGAAATAGCGTTAAGCCCGTAAGATGTACCGCTGCCGGCGGATAAATAGTTGCTGGAAGTTGCATCTTTTACGGTGGTTGGGCAGTTCAACGCATTGGTGTTTTTGTTGTCGCTTGCCATGTAGGTCTGGGCAAAGTACCAGGGCCAGTTGCAAACGCCGGATGCAACTGGATTTGGCAGGTTTTTCAACACATTGAAAAATCCGCCGTTTTCATTGCGATACATGGTTCCAGCTAACCCGATTTGTTTCAGATTTGCCGTGCATGTTGTGCCTTTTGCCCGCTCCCGGGCAGCCGAAAGTGCCGGTAAAAGCATTGCCGCCAAGATAGCAATAATGGCAATCACTACCAAAAGTTCGATCAGAGTAAAGAGTTTTTCCCTTTTCCGGATAGTGCAAATTTCTCTTTTCAGCATGGTTTTGCTCCTTATTAAGTAAAGTTTATTTTACAAGCACTGGCGGAATATAAACGGTTTGTTTTTTGGTGTTGTTGCCCAATGCACTCATTACGCCTTCGACCAGCATGTTTACATTCAAATCAATGCTGGTCAACCGTGGAGTGAG
Source organism: Victivallaceae bacterium (assembly GCA_045533055.1). Taxonomy (GTDB): domain Bacteria; phylum Verrucomicrobiota; class Lentisphaeria; order Victivallales; family Victivallaceae; genus SIG78. The sequence continues at coordinate 11,457 of JAZSHD010000137.1, forward strand.
CATTTCGCAGTGCGTGGTATTGAAGTTGCCGATAACACCAATATCTTTATTGATTTTCAGCCCCAGCTCTGCTGCTGTCTGATAGACTTCCAATGCCCGGATGTCGTTAAGGCAGATAAATGCGTTGCTGCCGTTTCCGACAGCTTCAAGGATTTGTTTTTTTACTTCTGTTGTTGTCTGACTGTACGGCACATTGCGAGCAATTATCACGCCATGGTCATAAAAGTCAAATCCATCTTCCCGGCAGATTTCCTCGATTCCGTCAAGCATGTCCAAATCAAAGAGTTTGTTGCCAACACCGTGTTTACGCCGCAAACTTTCGCTGGCTGGTTCCTGGGTAAGGAAGACAAATTTACTGAATTTATTTTCCAAAAGATGTTGGGCGGCAATTCTTCCGGCTTCGTGCATGTCAAATAAAACTTTATCGGCATCTTCAAAAGCCATTTCGCCGGAGTAATACATTACAAAAATTATTTTTTTGAATATATTACGCACTTTCCACAACGCTTTGTAAGGAAAAAAAGCATCGCCGCGGATGATCAGGGTTTCCACGCCTGCCGCCGCATAATTTTTCAGCTGATTTTCTGCTTCTTCGCAGGACATATTCTGCATCATCCAGCTGCAGCCCAGTGCCACCGGTGCCTGTCCGGCATGGAATAACCGCATCACCAGCTTGTTATAAAAATCGCTGTATACTGAATTGCCCATTCCCAGCAGCAAGCCGACTCTCCCTACTGCCAATCCGGAAGATTCCGGCTGCTGCCGGTGGGCTATGGAGCGCACAAAAAATCCCTGCCGCGGACGGGGATCCACCAGCAGATTGCGGCTCAAGAGTTCGTAAACTTTGTTGGAAGTCATATAACTTATATTGTACTGCTTTGCCAAAGCCGCCACTGACGGCAGCTTTTCCCCGGCGGCGAGTTCGCCATTGACGATTTTGCTGGCAAGCTGCAAATAAATTTCCTGATATTTTGCCATTGTTTTTGCCTTTGTGATATATATTAGATTTGTAACATATATCACAATATAAAACACTATTTTTGATTTGTCAAGGGGGTGATAACTTTTTTTCGGGATTTTTTTCAGGCACAGTGAAAAAAAAACGTTGATTTTTTTTGCAGCTTTGCTTCCGATAAAGGTTGATGAGGGAAGCTTGGGGAGGAGGAAAAAGATTTTATTCAACATCTTTACTGTTAATCAACCGATATTGGGAACAGAGCCAAACATTTTGCCACAAGTGCCATTGTCGGACATGTCCGACCAGTCCGACCGGTCAGACAAAACCTTTGCAGCAATACCATATTGCAGAAAAAAGTGTACTTTAGCACTCTTTTGCCCTGCTGACAGCATTTTTTTGAAGGTCATCTGAAAAGTAATTATTTGCCAATAAATCAGTTGCAAAAATTACAATATAGCACACTTCCCAAACTCTGCGAAGTCCATTTTACATTATGCTGGTGCGTTCTATCAGGTTGCCGGTTACTACTGATACTTCCGGCTGTTGGGTGCTTTCGTACCAGCTTTTCAGCATCTTTACTGCGTGGTGGGCTTGCTCTTTTACCGGCTGGCTGATCGTTGTCAGTCCGGCGGTCGCTCCTTCCACCCACGATATATTATCGTAGCCTATTACTGATACATCTTCCGGTATCCGCAAACCCAGCTCTGCACATGCCCGGTAGACAAAACCTGCCCGTACATCACGCATGGCAAACAATGCCAGCGGCAAGGGGGCTTTACGCAAAAATTCCACCAGCGAACGGTAGCTTTCGTCCGAAAAGGTAGGCATCAACTCAAAAATCAATCCCTTATCCAGCACTATCTCTTCTTCTGCCAACGCCCCCCGGTATCCGGCAAGCATCTCTTTGAAAAACAATGTGGTCAGATTCCCGGTTACTGTTCCGTAATGTTTTGCCTTGCTCCGGAGCAATCTTGCACCTGCCATTCTGCCGATGGCACGGTGGTCGATACGGCATGAACAGCTCCCGTAAAACGCTTCCTGATTGATTATTACATGGGGTATGGAGTATTTTTGCAAGGCACTCAATGTTTCTGCTTCGCAGTTTTCCAGAATCATCACCCCTTGCAGTTCGCCCTGCTGGATACGGCTGGAGAGTTCGTTTATATCCAGTTTGATCTCGCTCTCTTCTGAAAAACTCACCAGCACTTCGGCGTGTTCGGTAGCCGCTGCCATACACACTGCCGACAGCAATGCCAGCATCTCTTCGGGAAATTTCCGCAATCTGCCGCAGCAGAACATGAAACGCCGGAACTTACGCACCCCCGAATTTTTGACCACTGTTGCCCCGCGGTGGGGTATAAGTGATATGACCCCCTCGCCGGCAAGTTCTTTCATGGCGTTGCGCACCACGCTTCTGCCCACGCTGAAATCACTGGCTATCTTCCGTTCGCTGGGCAGCAATGCTGAATTGGCGTATTCGCCGTCGGTGATTGCCTGACGCAGTATATCAATAAAAAATGTGTTGGGCGGGCGGCTCATATTTCCTTAAATCTCCAGATTCTCTGCGTACCACTGGCAGCACTCATGCAAACCTTGCTGCACCGTGTGGGTCGGTTGGTAACCCAGCAGAGTTTTGGCTTTGCTTATATCTGCCAGACTGTGGGGTATATCGCCGGAGCGTTCGGCTCCGTGGATGGCTTGGGCGTTGGCAACGACCGGATCAAACTTGCTCAACTCTTTTTTCAGATACTCAAAAAGTTCGTTCAGCGTTGTCCGGCTGCCGCATGCTGTATTATAGACTGTGTTCACAGCTTCCGGAGCTTCGGTCAAAAGAGCCAATTCGTTGGCTTGCAGAACATTATCTATATAGGTAAAATCCCGGCTGTAACTGCCGTCGCCATTGATTTTCACCGGTTCGTGCCGCAGCAGATTTATCACAAATTTGGGAATAACAGCCGCATAAGCTCCGTGGGGGTCCTGTCTTCTGCCGAAGACATTGAAGTAACGCAAACCCACGGTATCTATGCCGTACAAGTCATGGAAGTTTTCGGCATAAAGTTCGTTCACATATTTAGTTATGGCGTAAGGCGAAAGGGGTTTGCCGATAACCTCTTCCTTTTTGGGCAGAGTTTTACTGTCGCCGTAAGTCGAACTGCTGGCGGCGTAGACGAACCGCTTGACTTTTGCTTCGTTTGCCGCAAAGAGCATATTCACAAATCCCACGATATTCACTTCGGTACTGGTCACAGGGTCCTTGATGCTCCGGGGCACGCTGCCCAATGCCGCTTCGTGCAGCACATATTCCACACCCTCAAGGGCTTTGCGGCAATCTGTCAGGGAGCGGATGTCGCCCTCGATAAGCGTAAATGCCTTCTTTCCGGCAAAGGCGGCAAGATTCTCCCGCTTGCCGGTGGAAAAGTTATCCAGCACCACAACTTCGTTGCCCTGTGCCAAAAATTTTTCCACCAGATTGGAGCCGATAAATCCAGCCCCGCCGGTAATCAGAATACGCTTGTTTTCCAATCTTTTCATGGGTTTACGCTCCGTATCAACGGTTTTTTTCAGACGCTATGTTCCCAACAAGGGTCGGTACTTGAGGAGGGGAAAAAGACCTTTTGAGGAAAGGTCCTTTTTCCCCTCCTCAAACTCCACCCCTTTTTTCCAAACCTTTTACCGGCATTTATCTTTTTGCTCCGCAAAAAGATA